>JAEZHS010000359.1 GCA_023436825.1 Pseudomonadota bacterium
ACGCCGCCGATCAGCGGCCCGACGGCCGAGCCGCCGGAGGCTATCGCGCTCCACACGCCGATCGCCAGGGCGCATTCCTTCCCGTCGCTGAAGGTCAATTTGATGATCGACAGCGTGGCCGGCATCATCGCGGCCGCACCGACCGCCAGGAGCGCGCGGGCGCCGATGAGCACGACGGGCGAGGGCGAATAGGCTGCCGCAAGCGAGGCCAGGCCGAAGACGCAGAGGCCGACGAGACGCGCTCGACACGATCGCCAGAATGGCCCACCGGCCCGCGCTCGAAGCCTTCATCGAATTGCCGTACGCTCCCCGAAATCCAACCTATCGGATTCGTCGACAGGCGCAAGTTACGCGCGCGTTGCGCTACCTTCAGAACATGGCGATGCCGAGTTCGATGGTGTTGCCGGGACCTACGGCGCTTCGGCCGGCTTCTGCTCGGCACAGATCTGCCGGCCGCCGTCGCTCGACAACGGCTCGTCGAGAAGGGCACCGATGCAGCGTGGCGCGAGAGGAAAGGGATCGCGCTATCGTGCGTAAGTGACGTCTTCAAGATTGGATCGAGAGACCTGTCGCTGCCGGGAAAGGCGATGCCGGCCAAGTAGCCGCGTCAGCGGCGGTCGATGCAGGGAGTTGTAGCATGATACGCGACCGCATGATGGCGCCCGAGCTCATCGTTGAGCGATGGCTCAACACCGTGGAGCCGATCAGCCTGGCGGGCCTGCGTGGTCGGCCCGTGCTGCTCCACACGTTCCAGATGCTTTGTCCGGGCTGCGTCGGGCACGCCATGCATCACCTTTCCGGTCGGTGTCGACCAGGCGGCCGACGACGGGCCGATCCCCGGGACAATGGTTGCTTATGGCTTTCGCGGCACTCCCTCGCTGGTTCTGATCGATCGGACGGGATCGATATGCTACAGCAGCTTCGGCCAAGAGGACGACATCGCGCTTGGAGTCAGGATCGGCATCCTGCTCTCGGAAGGTGGTGCCAAATCGGCAAGGTCCGCCTGATCGGCCGTGCCGTCATCTCGATTTGCAGGAGCGCTTTTCGGCGCCGCGTCGGCCGGGTCATCGGTCTGGTTCGATCAGCCCAGTCCTCTATCATTTGACCGTTGAAGCGTCGCCCGGGGCGTCGCTCAGGAGGCTGCATGGCGCTACTCATCATCAACCTCGACAAGGTCATCGGCAGTGCCCAGGCATTCCGTGACTCGTTCAAGGAGCAGGTTCCCGATTTGCCGATTCGCTTCTGGCCCGATGTGGGCGACGTGAAGGACATCGAATACCTCGCCTTCATGCATCCGGATTTCGACCAGCTTCCGGCCTTCCCCAACCTGAAAGCCATGTTCAGTCGTTCGGCCGGAGTGGAGGCTTTTTTCCGGCATCCGAAACTGCCGAAGGTTCCGCTCGGCAAGGTGGAGCCGCCGGGCGGCGATCCGATGATGACGGAGTACGTCGTCATGCACGTCCTGCGTTTCCATCGCGACATGCCGGGTTATCAGGCAGCCCAGGCGAGGAAGGAGTGGCGCAGGGTACCGATCGTCCGGCCCGAGCAAAGGCGCGTCGGCTTCCTGGGCTTCGGCATGATGGCCAAGGCGCCGGCGTTGGTGCTGCAGTCGTTGGGCTTCCAGGTCTCCGCGTGGGTCCGCTCGCCGCGACAGGACGCGGAAGTCCCCATCTTCCATGGTCGCGATCAGCTCGCGGCCTTTCTCGGACAGACCGATATCGCCGTCTGCCTGCTGCCATTGACGGCGGAAACCGAGGGCATCTTCTGCGCGCGCACGTTTGCCATGATGCCGAGAGGCGCCATGCTGGTGAATGTCGGGCGCGGCAAGCACGTCGTGGACAGGGACCTGATCGCCGCGCTCGATTCGGGGCAGTTGTCATACGCCGCACTGGACGCGCTCTGGCCTGAGCCGCTGCCGGCGGAGAGCCCGCTTTGGCTTCATCCCAAGGTTACGGTGATGCCGCACGTGGCGCGGCGGCCGACAGTGGCCCAGCTGGTGACGGAGGTTGCCGCGAACATCCGTAGCCTCGAGGCCGGAGGACGTCTCCTGCAGGAGGTCGACGTTACGTTGGGGTACTGATCCTTACTGTTGGGCAAGTCGACTGGCGAGACCGGTGTAACTCTCAGGTGTAAGCGCGCGCAGCTTGGCTTTGAGCTCGGGATCGATATCGAGGCCGTCGATGAAGACAGCGAGGTCAGCCATGCCCACCGCTCTCCCGCGCGTGAGCGCCTTGAGCTTTTCGTACGGCATCTCCACCTGCGCAACGCGCAGGACCGTCTGTATCGCCTCGGCAAGCACCTCCGGGTGTGCGGCGAGGGCCTCGCGGAGCGCGGTCTCGTTGACGCTTACCTTGCCGAACCCACGGACGAGCGAACGATAGCCGATGAGCGAGTGAGCGAACGCGGTGCCGAACGTACGTTCGACCGTCGAATCGGAGAGATCGCGCTGCAGCCGTGAGACCGGAAGTTTTCGGGAGAGATGTTCGAGAAGCGCATTGGCAACGCCGAAATTCCCCTCGGCGTTCTCGAAATCGATCGGGTTCACCTTGTGCGGCATGGCGGAGGAGCCCACTTCGCCGGCATTCGGTCTCTGCATGACCCATCCGTCCGAGATGTAGCGCCACATGTCCTGCGACAGATCGAGCAGGATCGTATTGATGCGGCGGAGATTGTCGAACAACTCAGCATAGGTATCGTGAGGCTCTATCTGGGTGGTGACCTCGTTCAGCTCGAGCCGGACGAAGCGTTCCTTCCTTGCCGTACCTTCCACGTTCAGTGACTTGACGAACGCGCGCGCGAGGCCGAGCCATTGCGCTTCGGGCAATGCGACCGTCTGTGCGTTGTAGTTGGCCGAGGGACCACCCCACTTCACCAGGATGGCGCTGTGCGCGAGCGTCTCCACCTGCCGCTCGAGGCGTTTTGCGAAGACGTTCATTTCCTTGCCGAAGGTCGTCGGCGTTGCCGGCTGCCCGTGCGTGCGGGCGAGCATCGGCGTCGCGGCATGTGCGCGTGCCAGCGCGACGACCTCCGACCGTACCTCTTCGAGCGCGGGCAGCATCACTTCCTCGATGGCGTCGCGAAGCGCGAGGCCATGGGCGACGCTGTTCACGTCTTCCGATGTCAGCGCGAAGTGCACCCACTCGAGAACGTCCGCGAGGCTCGTCCCCTTGAGCTTGAGCTTCATGAAGTACTCGACGGCTTTCACGTCGTGATTGGTGGCCGGAATCGCCTCGTATCCCTCGCGCTCGATCTTCTTGATGAGGTGCGCATCTGCTATCGAGATATCTGCAAGGGTGCGGAGGAGCTCGAGCTCCGGCCCGGTGAACGTGCGCATCATATCGACACCGCGAGCGTTCGAGAGAAGACGCAGATAGGCGCACTCGACTATCAGGCGGTTTCTTATCAATGCGTATTCACTGAAATAGCCAGCAAGCGCTGCGGCGGTCGCGCGATAGCGGCCGTCGACGGAGGAAACCGCGGTCAATGGTTCAAGCAGCATGATACTTCTTCAGGTTCTTCACCGAATGTAGCGAGTCCCAAGGGTTGGGTACACGGGCGCAGCACAGGCTCTAGCCCGCCAGCCGCTCAAGGGTGATTGGATCGTTTCACCGAGGCTGTGATGCGGCTCTTGCCGCCGAACCGCAGAGGCGCGACGGCGGCGAAACCCAGCAGGCCCATCGTCAGGGCGAAGGCAATCGCCCATCGCGGATCCCCCGCATAGTCGACGATGGCACCGGCCAGGAGTGGCCCGACGGCCGCGGCGATCCCCGTGGCGGTGAAGAAGATGCCGAGAACCGCGCCCAAATTCTGCGTCCCGAAGGCCTCGATCAGCACGCCGGGCATCAGCGCGATGCGAATGCCATAGGCCAACCCCAGGACGACGGTGAAACCGGCCAGCGCGGCATACGACGTCGCGGCGAACCACACGACGTAGCTTGCGGCCATGATGAAGACCGAGATCTTGAAGAGGGTCACGATGCCGATTCGCTCGCTCACGGCGCCGATGCTGATGCGGCCGAGAACGCTCGCGCCGCCGAACAGCGAGAGCAGCGCCGAGGCCGCCACCGGCCCAGCGCCCTGTTCCAGCGCGAACGCCGGCAGGAACACGAAAGGCACGAACAGCGCCGTCGTCGCGAGCACCCAGGAGACGTAGAGCAGAACGAACGCGCGCGAACGCACTGTCCGGCGTACCGGATGGTGCGGACTTGTGCCGCCCAGAGGCGACGGCGCCACCATCGCCGCGCAGACGGCGAGGAGCACCGCGCAACCCACGCCCAGGATGATGAAGGCGGCGCGCCAGCCGAACGCGGCGGTCAGGGCAGCGCAGGCGGGCGGCACCACCAGCATGCCGCAGCCCGTTCCGGCCGCGGCAATGCCAAGAGCGGTGGTGCGGCGCTTCTCGAACCATCCGCCGACCAGGGCCAGGGTCGGCACATAGGCGCAGGCCGCGCCGAGGCCGACCCCCAGGCCGTAGACGATGTAGCTGATCCATAATCGGTCGAGGAGGCCGGCGACCACCAGGCTCGCTCCCGTCAACGCAGCACCCACGCTCAAGACGATGGCCGGCCCGAAGCGGTCGCTCAGTCGGCCGGTGATTGGGCCGGAAAAATAGAAGACGAGGCCGGTGATCGAGAACAACGACGCGGCGGCGGCGCGGCTGACCTCGAATTCCGCAGCGATCGGTTCGAGGAACACGCCGAAGCTGTAGGTGATGCCGAAGACGACGAAGCCCGCCACGAAGGCCGCGGCGACAACCAGCCAGGCACGTGGCGAGTCCGGAGTCTTCATAGACTTCCGGCTGCGGGGGTCGGCCTGTGCCCGGCGGCGGATTTGGCTGATTTCACGATGCACATCCTTCCGACAGCCGGAGCGGCTGAAATCCCCTTGTCGACCGGAAAGAGTACCGGCGCACGGCAGTACGCTCTATCCGGTTTCAGGCTTCGTATTCGATGCAAGGGAGGCGCGCTGCGCTTGCTGAGCGCGGGGTACGCTGACGGTGACACGACTTTTCTTTGCAACCCGATACGGGCACGATGGTCCCCGCACTTTTTGAGGAGGCAGGATGTCCGGAAACGAGCGCAATCGTCTCGCTTCAGTCGTCGCGCTGGCTGCAGCCGTTGTTCTGCCCGCCGCGGCCGTCGCGCAACAGGAAGCGGCGGGGGCTCGCGATTTCCCGCTGATCAAGCGCTACGAGGGATCCCGCCTCATCGGCTATGACAGCCGGCCGTTCGATGCGGTCAAGATCGTCGTGGGCAAGCTCAGCCTCGGCGACAACGGACAGCCGGCAGCGGACGCGGTGCGCACGCTGGAGGGGCGCCATACCCGGCTGCTCTACCTTGCACCGCCGCAGCGCAGTTCGCTGGAAGTCTTCCGCAACTATGAGAACGAGCTCGCCGCCAAGGGCTTCTCCATCCTCTTCAAATGCTCCGGCGAGGAGCAGTGCGAGTCCTTCGGAGCCGAACTCTATCGGGTGCTCTATCCGCCGACTGCGGCATTGCAGAACAACGAATTGAGCAAGGTCGCCTTCAATGTTCCGGCCGAGCCGCATTACCTCACCGCGACCTTGTCGCGCCCCGAAGGCCCGATCGCCGTCTCCCTGTATGTCGCCGTGGATCGCGGCGCCGCCTTTCCGGAGACCAAGGATCGCGTGGCCGTGCTCCTCGACGTCGTCGAGGACAAGCCCATGGAAACGAAGATGGTGACGGTCGATGCCGCGAAGATGGCGAAGGACATCGCCTCGACCGGTCGGGTCGCGCTGTACGGGCTCTACTTCGACACCGACAAGGCCGACCTCAAGCCCGAATCCGCGCCGTCCCTCGCCGAGATCGTCAAGTTGCTCAAGGCCCAGCCTGAACTGAAAGTCTATATCGTCGGGCACACCGACAATGCCGGCGGCTTCGACTACAACATGGGTCTTTCACAGCGCCGCGCGAAATCGGTGGTCGATCAGCTCGTCCAGAACGGCATTTCGGCCGATCGGCTGAAGCCGGCGGGCGCCGGTTTGATCGCTCCTGTCGCGCCCAACGACGACGAGGCAGGCCGCAGCAAGAACCGGCGGGTCGAAATCGTCAAACAGTAGCGCGCCAGCTCAACTCCATCGCTTCGACGGGGATGAGAGACCGAAGGGCGCGGCCTGATCAGCTGCGTCGTCGGTCGCCGAGATCGAACATCCGCGGCAGGCTTCGCGCGGCCACCATCGAGCCCTCGACGCGCGCCAGCTTCTCCGACACCGCCTGTCCGAGCGGCAGCTGGGTCGAGAGGATGCGCAACAGTGCATCAAAGCGCGTCTCGATCATCGCGCTGGCGGGACCATCGCCGCGGCTGATCGTTGTGCCCTGCTCGCCGCCGTGCACCAAAAAGTCGGCGGATTTGCCACCCTGAGATACACGCAGTGCGATCGTTCGCGCCGGTGTCGGCGTCTGGCGGGCGATTGCGTCGAGAGCGAGCAGCACCCAGTCGGGCTCGAAGGTGTCGTCCGGCCGCGGCGGGAAGAGAAAATGGCCGCCCCAGCGAATCAGCTCGCGGATCGCGGGCTTGAGCGCCAGACCGACGGGAGTCAGCTCGTAGGTCTGGGCGTTGAAAGGAGCGGGCAGGGTGGCGCGCCGGACGACGCCGCTCCCGATCAGGGCGTTGAGGCGGCCGGTCAGCACGGTTGGGCTGACGCCGCTCAGCCGCTCGACCAGGTCGCCGAAGCGCTTTGGGCCGAGCAGCAGCTCGCGCACGATGAGCAACGTCCAGCGCTCACCGACGATCTCGGCCGCGCGGGCGAGGGCACAGAATTGAG
This sequence comes from Pseudomonadota bacterium, assembly GCA_023436825.1. Next base: position 6,785 of record JAEZHS010000359.1, read on the forward strand.
GATAGTGCGTTTGCGTCAACTTCGGTGGGCCAAGGCGATCGATGGACCGACAAAGCTCGGAACGACATCGGCGACGACGCCGAGCCAGAAGGTGCGTGACAGGGCGGCGTCCTCAGAGCGCGACCTTGCGCTCGGCGTAGTAGGCCTTGATGGCCGGATGCCCCTTCACGCGCTCGTAGTGCTCGACGAGCCGCGGGGCGACGCGGTCGGGCAAGTCGGCCGGGACGTGATCGAGCTGTCCGGACCTCAGATGGCGGATCCAGACGAAGACCTTGAGGTCCGCGACGGTGAGCCGGCCGTCCGCGAAGTACTCGCCGCCATGCGCGACCAGGCGGCGCTGCAGGCGGTCGAGTGAGTGGGACAGCGGCCCTGCGGCGAGGATTTCGCGCTGCGCCTTCTTTTCGGCCTCCGGCATGGCCATCGTGTTCCATATCGTGGTGGCGATTTCCTCGACGGCGTCCATTGCTTCGTCGCAGAGCGCCGCCTCCCAGGCATCGCTCGGATAGAGTCCGGCGAGCTTGCCGACGTAGCGGTTGATGCCGTTGGACTGCGCCACCGTTTGCCCGTCCACCTCGAGCACCGGAAGAGCCTCGAATGGCGTGCCGGACTTGCGGCTCTCCCAGTCGGCGAACTTCACCCGATCATCCTCGAACGGCACCCCACCGATGACCATGGCCAGCCGCGCGGCCTCGCCTCGTGCGCCGTTGATATCGAAATAGACGAGCTTGGGCTTGTTCATGTGCCGCCCTCCTAAAAAAGGAGTATATAGTCCTAAAAACGGAGTCAAGCCGGTTAAGGAGTCCATCCATGCCGTACGATGCACACTTGGCCGACCGCATGCGCGCTGCCCTTGCGCGCCGCCCGGGAATCCGCGAGCGGGCGATGTTCGGCGGTTTCTGCTGGATGCTGAACGGCAACATGCTGTGCGGCGTCGAAGTCGGCCGCTTCATGTTCCGGGTCGGCAAGGAACTGGAGACGAAGGCGTTGGCAAGGCCCGGAGCCGAGCCCGTTGTCTTCGACGGGCGGCGGATGGGCGGCCTGGTCTGGGTTGACGAGAGGGCTTGCCGAGGGCGCGGGCTCGCGAGCTGGATCGATCTCGCCTCTCGTTTCGTCGGCGCGCTACCACCGAGATAGCGAAAGAACATTCGCTTCTGTAACTCTGGCCAGCAGTAAAGCTCCGCCGCAACCATTCCGACGAAAGCCCCAGCAGCTTTGACGAGTTGCTGGGGCTTTTGCTCAGGCCGATGGCTTTGCCTGGCTGGCTGTCCGCCGTCGCGGGCCTACTGCGCCTGGTGGCGCTTCTCGCCACGAGGCTTGAGGGTCGCCGGCGGTGTTGTCGGGTTCTGGGCGACGCCCGAGTCGGCCGGCGGAATGGGAATCTGCGCGCGCTCGAGGGCACGCTTCAGCGTCGCGACGCCGCCGGTGATATTGCCTTTCTGGCAGTCTTCCAGCCCCATCCTGGCGTCCAGAGGCTTGGCGTAGCCATCGGTGTTGTGGCGCGACCACAGGCTGAAGAGCTGCTGGCACCGCGCCAGGGTGTCCTCGCCCGATGCCTGGGCAAGGAGAGTGTGGTCGGTGGCCGAAAGGGAACTGGCCGAAGCTGGTCCGGCATAACCCATTGCAACGATTGCGCTCGAGAGTATTGCCGCTGCGCGCAGAGCGTTCGAGCGCGAGACGGCTACTTTTGTCAGTGGCAGAGAGTACGTCGTCATATTGCCTGCATCCCTCGTTTGGAGCTTGCTCGCTCACGGACGTGGGGCGCGGGCTTTCGTTCGACGAGAAAACAGATCTCAACATCCCATGCGAAAATTATGTGATGTTACGCGGCGTAGACCAAGTCGCCCGCGAAGTGAGCCGGTATCCCGTGCCGGCGCCGTCAGAGCTCCCTGCCATTGCCGACCACACGTGAGCGCTTCGACTGATGCTTGCGCGGCGCTTCGGGCACCAGCATCACCAGCTTGAAGTCGGGCCGGTTGGCCAGCGCGAAAGCGATCTGCTGATAGCGCAGGCGGCCCTTGCGTGGATGGTCGAAGATGCGCTCACCACCCGTCCGATCGACCACGGCATGCTCGGTCCAGCACTGGGTGAAGAGCGCGCTTCGGCCGCGCAGATCCTCGACCAGCGACTGCAGCTCGGCGTCCTCGAGATGGCGGCTGGAATCGGCGCGGAACTCGGCCAGCACGCGGCGCGCCCGCGCCTGCCAGTCGGGGATGACCTTGCGGGCGACCGGACTGAGGAAGACGTAGCGCAGCAGGTTGCGATCGCCGGTACCGTCGAGGGCGCCGTCGAGCCAGCCGACGAACAGGGCTGCCGCCGGCCGGTTCCAGGCCCGCGCGTTCCACAGCGAGTCGAGCAGATAGGCGGGACCGTCGATCGCCGCGATGGCGCGGGCCAGCGCAGGCGGAACGTCCATGCCTTCCTTGTCGGTCGAGCCCGACAGATTGGGGTCGCGCCGATCGGCCAGCTCGAAGAGATAGGCGCGCTCGGCCGGCGTGAGCTGCAGGGCGCGCGCCAGCGCCGACAGGGCAGGCGGGGAGGCGGCGATGTCGCGGCCCTGTTCGAGCCACGTGTACCAGGTGGGGCTCATGCCGCAGGCCTGCGCCACCTCCTCGCGCCTGAGGCCCGGCGTGCGGCGGCGGCCGATGGCGGGCAGGCCGAGGCTTGCCGGCGACAGGCGGGCACGATGGGCGCGCAGGAAATCGCCGAGCTCGCGCCGCTTCTTCTGGGGCAGGGCTGCCATGGCAGTATTTATACCAGGATAAATGCCCTCCTGTTACCAGTCTAACCGCCCAGCTATGCCTCGCTTCAGGCACCATGTCGGAGAGGAAGCCATGAGCGGGCCGCGCACGCTGTACGACAAGATCTGGGACAGCCACGTCGTCGAGGAGCAGGAGGACGGCACCGTCCTGCTCTACATCGACTGCCATCTCATCCTCGAGGTGACGAGCCCGCAGGCCTTCGACGGGCTGCGCGCTGTGGGCCGCAAGGTGCGCCGGCCGCTCGCCACCATCGCCGTCGCCGACCACAACGTGCCGACGACGGATCGCAGCGCCGGCATCGCCGATCCGCTGTCGCGCCATCAGGTCGAGACGCTGGAGCGCAACGTGCGCGAGTTCGGCATCCCGTACTTCTCCATGACCGACATTCGCCAGGGCATCGTGCACGTCATCGGCCCCGAGCAGGGGTACACCCAGCCCGGCATGACGGTGGTGTGCGGCGACAGCCACACCGCGACGCACGGCGCCTTCGGTGCGCTCGCCTTTGGCATCGGCACCTCGGAAGTCGAGCATGTGCTGGCCACGCAGACCCTGATCGCGCGGCGCTCGCGGAACATGCGCGTCACCGTCGAAGGCGCCCTGTCGTTTGGCGTGGGGGCCAAGGACCTGATCCTGGCGCTGATCGGCACCATCGGCACGGCGGGCGGCACGGGCCATGTCATCGAGTATGCCGGCTCGGCCATCCGTGCCCTCGGCATGGAAGGCCGCATGACGGTGTCCAACATGTCGATCGAGGCGGGGGCGCGCGCCGGGCTGATCGCGCCGGACGACGTGACCTTCGACTATCTCAAAGGCCGGCCGCAGGCGCCGCCGTCCGACGCCTGGGAACAGGCCGTCGCCGGCTGGAAGACGCTGCCCTCCGACCCCGGTGCTGCCTACGATCGCGAGGTGTTACTGGACGCGGCCGGCATTGCGCCGCAGGTCACCTGGGGCACCAGTCCGCAGGACGTCGTGCCCATCGGAGCCTCGGTGCCCGATCCGGCGGACGAGGCCGACGACGGCAGGCGGGCCGCCATGGAACGCAGCCTCGCCTACATGGGCCTCCAGGCCGGCATGAAGACGACGGACATCCGCATCGACAAGGCCTTCATCGGCTCATGCACCAACAGCCGCATCGAGGACCTGCGGGCGGCAGCGGCCATCGTGCGCGGCCGCCGCAAGGCTGACCATGTCGAGGCGCTGATCGTTCCGGGCTCCGGCCTGATCAAGCGACAGGCCGAACAGGAAGGACTCGATCGCATCTTCCGCGACGCCGGCTTCGAATGGCGAGAGGCGGGCTGCTCGATGTGCCTGGCCATGAACGACGACCGTCTCAAGCCGGGCGAACGCTGCGCCTCGACCTCGAACCGCAACTTCGAGGGGCGACAGGGCTACGGCGGACGGACGCACCTGATGAGCCCGGCGATGGCCGCGGCCGCCGCCGTCACCGGCCGGCTCGCCGACGTACGCGACCTGATGAGATAGGAGCCTGGACCCATGGAAAAGTTCACGCGCCTCAGCGGCGTCGCGGCAGCGCTGCCGATGGTCAATGTCGACACCGACATGGTCATTCCCAAGAACTACCTGAAGGGCACGGAGCGATCCGGGCTCGGCAAGTACCTGTTCGCCGAGATGCGCTTCAACGCGGACGGCAGCGAGCGACCCGACTTCGTGCTCAATCGGCCGGCCTGGCGACAGGCGCAGATCCTTGTCGCCTTCGAGAACTTCGGCTGCGGCTCGAGTCGCGAGCACGCGCCGTGGGCGCTGCGCGATTTCGGCATCCGCTGCGTGATCGCGCCGTCCTTCGCTGACATCTTCTTCAACAACTGCTTCAAGAACGGCATCCTGCCCCTGGTGCTGCCCAAGGCGGTCTGCGTCCAGCTCATCGACGATGCCGAGCGCGGCGCCAATGCCGTGCTCACCATCGATCTCGAAACGCAGGAACTGACGCGTTCCGACGGCGAGCGCATCGCCTTCGACGTCGAACCGTCGCATCGCAGCCGGTTGCTGGAGGGGCTCGACGAGATCGGCGCGACGGTCGCCAAGGCGGACAGGATCGACGCTTTCGAGATGCGGCTCAGGCAGAGCCAGCCGTGGCGGGCGACGGCTCTCGACGGACCATGACCTGCTAGGATGCGCCCTCTCATGAGGGAGATGCCCAAGCCATGGTCAAGACGGTGCTGTACGCGGAGAAGCTGTACGACAACGACAAGGTCGAGCGCGAAGTGTTCGGCCCCGACGTGCGCGTGGTATGGCGCAACGTCACCAACCTGTCGCAGCTCGAGGCGAGCGACTGCGCCGACGTCGACGGCCTGATGGTGCTGCGGCACGCCGTGACCGCCGAGCATCTCGCGAAGTTCCCCAAGCTCGCCTGCGTCGTGCGCATGGGCGTGGGCTACGACAAGATCGACCGCAAGGCCGCCGCCGCGCGCAACGTCATGGTGTGCAACGTGCCCGACTACGGAACCACCGAGGTGGCCGATCATGCGCTGGCGCTCGCCCTGTCGCTGCGCCGCGGCATCGCACTCCACCTCGAGGCGCAGCGCCGCCCGCAGCCCGCGCCGTGGTCCTACGTGCGCGACCCGCTGCTCAAGCGCAACGGCGTGCAGACCTTCGGCATCGTCGGTCTCGGACGCATCGGCACGGCGGCGGCGCTCAGGGCCAAGGCCTTCCAGTTCCGCGTCGTCGCCTACGATCCCTACATGCCGAACGGCACCGAGCTCGGCGTCGGCGTCGAGCGCGTGACCTCGCTCGAGGCGCTGATGGAGCAGACCGACACGCTGTCGATCCACGCGCCGTTGACCCTGGAAACGCGCGGCATGATCTCGCGCGCCATGCTGGAGCGCATGCCCAAGGGCGGTGTGGTGGTCAGCACGGCCCGCGGGCCGATCTGCGATGTCGACGCGCTGGCCGACCTTCTGAAGCACGGGCATCTCGCCGGCGTCGGGCTCGACGTGCTTCCCGTGGAGCCGCCGGTCGAGCCCATCCCCGAGCTGCTGCGCGCCTATCGCGCCCGCGAGCCGTGGTGCGAGGGCCGGTTGATCATCACGCCGCACTCCGCCTTCTTCACGCCCGAGGCGTGGGAGGACATCCGGGTCAAGTCGGCGCAAACCATGCGCGCGGCGATGGTCGGCCCGCGGCCGCAGAACGTCATCACGCCGGAGATGTTCTGAGGGGAGCGGGCCCTCTTCTCGCACAGCGGAGCAATCTTGCGGCTTCCGATGCCCGTCGATGTGTGGAAAGCTCGATTGCATCTTCGACGGGAGCGAGACGGGCAATGCACGACATCGTCATCCGGGGCGGCACGATCGTTGACGGCACGGGAGCACCTGCCACTCATGGCGACGTCGCCATCGACGGCGACCGGATCGTCCAGGTCGGCGGCAAGGCCGGTCCCGGCCGGCGCGAGGTGAAGGCCGACGGCCGCATCGTTACGCCGGGCTGGGTCGATGTGCACACGCACTATGACGGCCAGGCGACCTGGGATCCCGTGCTGGCGCCGTCCTCCTGGCACGGCGCCACGCCCCTCGCGTTCGGCAATTGCGGCGTGGGCTTCGCCCCTGTCCGTCGCCAACACCACAAGGCGCTGATCGATCTGATGGAAGGGGTCGAGGACATTCCCGGCGTCACGCTGTCGGAAGGCCTCAAGTGGGACTGGGAGAGCTTCCCGGATTACCTCGATGCGCTGGCGCGGCTGCCGCGCGCCATCGATATCGCCGCCCAGCTCGCCCATCACCCGCTGCGGGTCTACGTCATGGGCGAGCGCGCCATCGCCCGCGAGCATGCGACGGCCGAGGACATCGAGACGATGGCCCGGCTGACCGAGGAGGCCCTGAAGGCGGGCGCCATCGGCTTCACCACCAGCCGCACCGACCAGCACAAGACGCTGGCCGGCGACCTGGTGCCCGGCCGCTATGCCGAGCACGAGGAGCTGCTCGCCATCGGCAGGGCGATGGGCCGCGCCGGCCGCGGCGCGTTCGGCATGCTGTCGGACTTCGAGGATGAAGCTGCCGAGTTCCGCTGGATGCGCCAGGTGGCGAGGGACAGCGGCCGCCCCGTCTGGTTCCTGCTCACCGACCGCAGCTACGACCCCGAGCGCTGGCGTCGCCTGATGGACGGCGTCCGGGCCGCCCGCGCCGACGACCTGCCGCTCTCGGCCCAGGTCGCGGGCCGCCCGGTGGGCCTGACGCTCGGCCTCAATACGTCACTCAATCCCTTCGCGCTGCGCGAGGCCTTTGCCGAAGCGTCCAGGCTTCCGCCGGCCGAGATGCTGGCGAAGCTGCGCGATCCCGAGATGCGCCGCACGATCCTGGCGCAGGAGGCGTCGCCTCGCCTGCTCGAGGTGCTACCGCCATTGTCGCGCCAGATCGCGACACGCTGGGATCGCATGTACCTGCTCGGCGATCCGCCGGACTACGAGCCGCCGCCGGAGCGCAGCATCGCCGCCATGGCCGAACGCGCCGGCGTGAGCCCGCAGGAATTCTGCTACGACTATCTGGTCGGCGGCGACGGCGGGCGGATGATCTACTTCCCCGTCACCAACTACGTGCACGGCGACCTCGAGGTGGTGCGCGAGCTGATAGAGGATCCGCACACCCTGCTTGGCCTGTCGGATGGCGGCGCGCATTGCGGGGTGATCTGCGATGCCTCGCTCAATACAACGATGCTGTGCCACTGGGTGCGCGACCGCACGCGCGGCCCGCGCCTGCCGCTCGAGTTCGTGGTCAAGCGGCAGACCAGCGAGACGGCGGATTTCTTCGGCTTCCGCGACCGCGGCCGGCTGCAGCCGGGCCTCAAGGCGGACGTGAACGTCATCGACTTCGACGGCCTGCACCTGCATGCCCCGAAGATGATCTTCGACCTGCCGGCGGGCGGCCGCCGTCTCGTCCAGCACGTCGACGGCTACGACATGACGATCTGCTCGGGCGTGCCGATCTTCGAGAAGGGTGAGGAGACCGGGGCCAGGCCCGGTAGGCTCGTCCGTTCGACCGGCTGACCAATTTCGCCGTCATCCCGAGCGGAGCGGCCCGAAGGGCGGCGCAGTCGAGGGTCCTTTTGTTGTGGTCGCATGAACAAGAAAAGGTCCCTCCGCTCCGCCTCGCTATGCTCGGCTTCGGTCGGGATGACGGGAGCAAAATGCGATAGCCCTGGCCGTCAGGGCCAATCCGCGGACGGCGCGGAAATCTTGTTGAGCAGCCGGTTGAAGCTGCGCCGCTCCTGGTCCGACAGTGGATCGAGCAGGAGGTCGTCGCGCCGGACGAAGCGCGCGGCAATGTGATCGAAGAGCCGGCGGCCGCGCGCCGTCAGGGACAGCTTGGAGGATCTGCGGTCGCTCGCGTCGGTGTAGCGTCGCAGGAAGCCCCGTTCCTCGAGGCTCGTCACCGCACGACTGACGCTGTTCTTCGGCCGGCCGGTATAACGGACGATCTCTTGGGCGGAGGCGGCGTTGGTGATCGAGAGGCAGATCGTCACCGTGACGTCGTCGCGCGACAGGCCCTGCTCCTGCTCCAGTTCCGTGTTGATCGGTGCCATGTAGCGGCTGCTCACGACCGTCAGCCTGAGGCCGATCCATGCCAGTGACTCGGGATTGAAACGCAACGCCGACTGCCGCTTCGATTTCGTCATCCCTTTCGTATAGCGCATCGACGTCGCCGTCGGCCAGCGATTGACAACTGGTTCCATCCGGGACTAGCCCTGTTAGTCCCAAATGGAACCAATAGCCGATGTGGGAGGATTGGAATGTTTCGACGTACGGTGCTCGGGGGCTTGTCCGGCCTCGCGCTGCCGGCGATGGCGAGCGCGGCGTGGGCGCAGCTCTCGGATGGCAATGCCATCACGCTGGTGATGCCTTATCCGCCCGGCGGCCTGGGCGACTATCTCGCGCGCCTGATTGCGAAGAAGTTGTCCGAGTTGCTGGGCGGCTCGGTGGTGGTCGAGAACAGGGCGGGCGCCAATGGCGCGATCGGGGCCGCCACCGTCGCACAGGCCAAGCCGGACGGTCGCACCCTGCTCTGCGTGCCGGCCAGCACCCTCACCACCAACCCGTGGCTGATGAAGAGCATCGGTTACGATCCGGTCAAGGATTTCACGCCGCTGGCGCGCATCCTCGAGTTTCCCAACGTGCTGATGGTGAACCCGGACTTTCCGGCCAGGACGGTCCAGGAGTTGATCGACATTGCCCGCCGCAAGCCGGGCTCCGTGAACTACGGCAGCGTCGGCGTGGGGTCGAGCACCCATCTGCAGGCCGAGATGTTCAAGCGCGCCGCCGGCATCGACATCGTGAACATCACCTACCGGGGATCCAGCCCCGCCCTGCAGGATCTGATGGCGGGGCAGGTGCAGATGATGTTCGACAACCTGCCGAGCGCATTCCCGCTTCTGCAGGCCGGCAAGCTACGGCCGCTCGCCGTCACCAGCGCCGAGCCTTCCGCGGTGTTGCCGGGTGTTCCCACGCTGGCCTCGGTCCTTCCGGGATTCGTCGACGTGACGTGGTGGGCCGTTCTGGGGCCGGCGGGAATGCCGGCCGACATTGCGGCCAAGCTCAGCGATAGCCTCCTGCGCATCGCCCGGGAGCCCGACTTCGTGAAGGCGCTGACCGACAGGGGTGGCGTGATCGTCGCCGGTGGCCCGGACAACCTGCGGTTGGCGATCCAGGCCGAAGCGGAGAAAACCGGCAAGTTGATCAAAGAGCTCGGCGTCACCGCCCAATGAAGGCGCCTCGACCCAAGGGAATCGGCGCGGCCCTGCCGCGATCCGAGGACTTCCGGCTTCTCACCGGTCGCGGGAACTATGCTGCCGATCTCGTCCGTCCGGACGCCTGCTTCGCGGCCTTCGTCCGCTCGCCGCATGCCCATGCCGCCATCCGGCGAATCGACGCCACGGCGGCGGCGGCGATGCCGGGTGTCAGGTTGGTCCTGAGCGGCGCCGACGCCGCGGCGGACGGGCTCGGGCCCATACCGCACAACGTCGACTTCGCCTCGCCGCCCGATGCCAAGCTGCGTCTGCCGCCCGGCTTCGAGGTCTTTACGACGCCGCACATGCCGCTGCCCGCCGACGCCGTGCGCTTCGTGGGCGAGCCGGTGGCGCTGGTGATCGCCGATACCCCGCTGCAGGCGGAGGATGCCGCCGAACGGGTTGTCGTGGACTACGACGTGTTGCCCGCCGTCGTCGATGCGCGCGAGGCGATGACGCCGGAGGCGCCCTCGGTCTGGAGCGGATGCGCCGGCAACCTCGCGCTGACCTGCGAGGTGGGCGACAGGGAAGCAACGGATCGGGCGTTTGCCATGGCCGCCCACGTCGTGAAATTCGAAGGCTGGGCACACAGGGTGACCGGCACGCCGATGGAACCGCGCTCGGTGCTCGGCGAGTACGATCCGGCGACCGGGTGCTACACGCTCCGGACGACGACCGGCGCCGGTGTCGTTCGCACCCGCGAGCGCCTGGCGTCGATCCTCGGCGTGCCGCTCGAGCAGTGCCGCTGCGTCTTCGGCGACATGGGCGGCAACTTCGGCACCCGCAACGCCTTCTATCCCGAATACGCGCTGCTGCCCTGGGCGGCGCGCAAGGCCGGGCGGCCCGTCCGGTGGACGGCATCGCGGCTGGAATGCTTCATGACCGACTATCAGGCCCGCGATCTCGCTTCACGGGCCGAGCTCGCTCTCGATGCAGCGGGCAATTTCCTGGCGCTGCGCGGCGTCAACACCATGAACCTCGGCGCGCACACCGTGTACTTCTGGCCCCTGAGGAAGGGCCTGTCGATGATGCAGAGCGTCTATCGCATTCCGGCCGTTCATTTCCAGGGGCATGCGGTCCTGACCCACACTGCGCCGACGGCCGTCTATCGCAGCGCCGGCCGGCCGGAGGCGGTCTTCGTGATCGAGCGATTGATCGACATTGCTGCGACGACGCTCGGCTTCGACAGGGCGGAGCTGCGCCGGCGCAACCTCATCGCGCGCGACGCCTTGCCTTTCACCAACGGCGTCGGCGTCACCTACGACAGCGGCGACTATGCCGGATCGATGGACTCGGCCTTGCGCGAGGCGGATTGGGGCGGCTTCGACGCCCGCCGCAGGGAGGCCGAGGCGCGCGGCAAATGCCGGGGCATTGCCGTCGCCAACTACATCGAGGTCACCAGCGGCTTCCCCCGCGAGCGGGCCGAGCTGAAAGTATGCGAGGACGGTTCCATCGAGCTCGTGGTCGGGACCATGAGCAGCGGCCAGGGCCACGAGACGACCTTCTGCCAGCTGCTCTCGGAGTGGCTGCAGGTTCCGTTCGAGCGGATTCGCTTCGTCGCCAACGACAGCGCCAGGGTCTCGGTGGGCGGCGGCTCGCATTCGGGGCGGTCGATGCGGCTCATCAGCATCGCGCTGCGCGAGGCCGTCGACACCCTGCTCGCGAAGGGCGTTGAGCTCGCCGCGCCCATGCTTCAGGCGGCGCCCGGCGACGTTCGCTACGGCGACGGGACTTTTACGTCGAGCGGTGCTTCCATCGATCTGTGGGCGGTCGCTCGCGGAAAGGTCCTGGAGGCGGCCGGCGAGGTCTTCAACCAGACCGGCGGCTTTCCCTACGGCAGCCATGTCTGCGAGGTCGAGGTCGATCCCGACACCGGCCACGTCTCCATCGTGGCCTGGACCGGGGTCGACGATGTCGGCCTCGCCGTCAACCCGCTGGTGCTTCAGGGGCAGGCCCACGGCTCGGTGACGCAGGGACTGGGCCAAGCCCTCTCCGAGGCGGTGCAGTACGAGCCGGGGACTGCCCAGCTCCTGAGCGCCTCGTTCATGGACTATGCCCTGCCGCGAGCGGACACGACGCCGTCTTTCAGGACACTGATCATGGAGGTCCCGGCGAGCTCGCATCCGTATGGGATCCGGCCCGGGGGCGAGGGAGGCACCACGCCCGCCCTCGGCCTCGTGGTCAATGCGATCGTGGACGCGCTCTCGGCCCATGGCGTGAGGGACGTCCCCATGCCGGCGACGCCGTTGCGCGTCTGGCAGGCCATCCAGGCTGCCACCGCGGGGAAGCTTGAAGAGCGGTGAGCAAACGTCTACGCCTGTGCTTCGCGACTCCCCGGATACGAAGGACGGTCATGAAGAAACTCATGGTGGCGATGGTCGCGGCCCTGGCCACGCTCTCGCAGGCGGCCCCGGCCCTGGCCGGCAAGGATCTCGATGTCGTCAAGGCGCGCGGCCAGCTCATCTGCGGCGTGGCGGTGGGCGGCATCGCCGGCTTCATGACCGTGGACAGCCAGGGCAAGTGGACCGGCATGAACGTCGACATCTGCCGCGGCATCTCGGCCGCGCTGTTCGGCGATTCCGAGAAGGTGAAGTACGTGCCGGTGTCGGGGCAGCAGCGCTTCACGGCGCTGCAGTCGGGTGAAGTCGACCTGCTGTCGAACAACTCGACCTGGACGCTGACGCGCGACACCGCGCTCGGCCTCGATTTCGTCGGCGTCACCTACTATGACGGCCAGGGCTTCATGGTGCCCAAGAAGCTCGGCGTGAAGAGCGCCAAGGAGCTGAACGGCGCTTCGATCTGCGTGCTGACCGGCAGCACGTCCGAGCTGAACATCGCCGACTAGTTCCGCACCAACAAGATGACCTTCAGGCCGGTGCTGTTCGAGGATCCCGACCAGAGCCGCGCGGCCTTCTTCAACGGCCGCTGCGACGCCTATTCCGGCGACCAGGCCCGCCTCTATGCAACCCGCGCGGCCAATGCGCCCAATCCCGACGACTATGTCGTCTTGCCGGAGATCATTTCCAAGGAGCCGCTGGGCCCGGCGGTGCGCCACGGCGACAACCAGTTCGCCGACATCGTGCGCTGGGTGCAGTACGCCATGATCGAGGCCGAGGAGTACGGCATCACATCGAAGAACGTCGACGAGATGCTGAAGAGCGACAACCCCACGATCAAGCGCATCCTCGGCGTCACCCCGGGCATGGGCAAGGCGCTCGGCGTCGACGAGAAGTGGGTCTACAACATCATCAAGCAGGTCGGGAACTACGGCGAGAGCTTCGACCGCAATGTCGGCAAGGATTCGCCGCTCAAGGTCGAACGCGGGCAGAACGCGTTGTGGACCAAGGGCGGCCTGCAATACGCTCCGCCGATTCGCTGAGGGGACCACCGTGGCCGGCAGGAATTCCTTCAAGTTCGTCATGCTGCCGCCGCAGAACGACACCACGCGCGGTTGGGCCAGGCGCCTGGCCGAAGCGGTGCCGGGAGTCCGGGTCGTCGTCGCCGAGGACGCCGACACTGCCGCGCGCGAGATCACCGATGCGGAAGCCGCATTTGGCTGGCTCGGCAAGGAGCTCCTGTCGAAGGCGAAGAACCTGCGTTGGCTGCAGGCGCCTCAGGCGGCGCCGGCGGCCGGCTATTACTATCCCGAGCTGGTCAGCCATCCGGTGCGCGTCACGAACTTCCGCGAGATCTTCAACGACCATATCGGCGCCCACATCCTGGCCTTCGTCCTGGCTTTTGCCCGCGGGCTGCACGTGTTCATTCCGCAACAGCTGCGCCGTGAGTGGAAGAAGAGCCCGCTGGAGGCCGGCGATGTCGTGCATTTGCCCGAAGCGACGGCCCTGGTCGTCGGCGTGGGCGGCATCGGCGCCGAGGCCGCCCGCCTGCTCGCGGCCTTCGGCGTGACCGTGCTGGCAACCGATGCGCGTCGCACGGCACCGCCCGAAGGGGTGACCGAGCTGCATCCGCCGGAAGCGCTGGACGGGCTGCTGCCGCGCGCCGATTTCGTGATCTTGACGGTGCCGCATACGCCGGCGACCGAAGGATTCTTCAACCGCGCCCGCTTCCAGCGCATGAAGCGGACGGCGTTCTTCGTCAACATCGGTCGCGGCATGACGACCAGGCTGGATGACCTGGTCGCCGCGCTGCAGGCCGGCGAGATCGCCGGCGCCGCCCTCGACGTCTATGAACAGGAGCCGCTGCCGGGCGAGCACCCGCTCTGGACCATGCCGAACGTGCTGCTCACGCCGCACATGGCAGGACACGGCCCATATCTCGACGAGCGCCGGTTCGAAATCATGGCGGACAACTGCCGAGCCTTCGCCGCCGGGCAGCCGCTGCGCAATCAGGTCGACAAGGCGGCCTGGTTCTAGGCAACGTCCTCGCCCGACGGTCGTTCACCTGCGACACGCGGTTCACGGGTGCAGGACGATGGCGCGCAAATCCGATCGCAAGCGGGATGACAAATCGGACGATCCTCGATGGGATCGCAAGCAGGGTACCCCCAAGTCACCACATATGACGAGGGTGGTGGAAGAGTCGTCTGGACGCTACAGCGCCTCCGAGCAAAGCGAACAGAGAAAGACGGGCGGCCGGCGTCGAACCAAGTCGCGCTGACTATGCTCTTATAGAGGCGCGCAGCACGCCGCCGAGGGTGGCGCAGGCCCGGTCGATCTCCGCCTCGGGTGCTCCGGCATAGCTCAGGATCAGGCCGTGACGTCGGCGTCGGCCGGCATAGCAGGCCGACAGCGGCGACACCGCGATCCCAGCCTCGGCGGCCGCTGCGGTGACGGCGCGGTCGTCGAAACCGGGCGCGACCGAGGCGACCGGTCGCGCGACCAGATGCATGCCGGCCGAGTCGCGCGTGCTTTCCAGCCAGAGCGAGAGGTGACGCTCGATGCCGGCCAACAGCGCTTCCTGTCGGGCGCCGTAGAGCAGGCGGGTGCGTCGCAGATGGGTCGCGAGATGGCCGTCGGCGATGAAGCGGGCAAGGGCGCCTTGGCCGATCAGCGAGGCGCGCGCCGGCAGCGCCGCCATCCGCTGCTCCGCGGCCGGCACGAGCGCCGCCGGCAGCACGACGTAGCTCAGCCGCAATGCCGGGAAGAGGAGTTTGGAGAAGCTCGCAAGATAGGCCACGCGCCCGCTGCGATCGAGCGCGCGCAGCGGCGCCAGCGGCCGGCCGGTATAGCGGTACTCGCCGTCGAAATCGTCCTCGGCGATCCAGCCCTGCTGGCGCTCGGCCCAGCTCAAAAGCTCGAGGCGGCGCTGGAGGCCGAGCATCGTGCCGAGCGGGAACTGGTGCGAGGGCGCCACGACCGCGAGCTTTGCCTTCGGCTCGGTGACGATCGCACGCTCGACGCTGAAACCCTGTTCATCGACGGGCACCGGCACCGCACGCACGCCGGCGAGCGCCAGCGCCTCGCGCGTGCCTATATAGCCCGGCTCCTCGATCCAGGCCGCCTCGTCGGGGTCGAGCACCAGCCAGGCCAGCAGCGACAGGCTCTGGCGCATGCCGTTGGTGACCACGATCGATTCGGGCGCACAGGCAAAGCCGCGCGCCGTGCCGAGATAGGCCGCGATGGCGGCGCGCAGTCCGGAATGGCCGAACGGATGCGGCGCACCCGCGACCGTCCACGACGGCCGCCGCCATTCGCGCTCCAGCAGCCGCGCCCACAGCGTGAAGGGGAAGGCCTCGCGGTCGGGCTGCCCGGTCGGAAAGGCAATGGGCGCTTCCGCGACGCCGAAGGTCGGCGTCGCGTCATGCAGCACCGCTCGCGCGCGGCGCGACAGGGACGGGGTGGCCGTGCGGTCGACGGCCGTCGGACCGGCGGGCTGTCCGCGCGGCGCACTCAGCATGTCGTCCGGCAGGTCGGTCGCGACGGAGAGGCCGGACGCCGCCTGCGCCACGACGTAGCCCTCGGCGATGAGCTGGTCCATGGCCAGCAACACCGTGCCGCGCGCGACGTCGAGCTCGCTCGCCATGAGGCGAGAGGAGGGCAGCCGTTGGCCGGGCGCCAGGCGCCGCTCGAGGATGGCGCGGCGCACCTGCTCGCCGATCTGGCGGTGCAGCGGCTCGGACGCGGCCGGATCGAGGACGAGGCCGAGCGGTGCGGCCTTGCGGATGGGGCGTGGCATGACTGGTACAGTCCAGATTGTCCAAACTGGCTCTTTCGTCTGTACCTTATTGCGATCATGGTCCGGCCCGCAATCGCCCGGAGTCATTTGTCATGAGCACCCAGACCATCGCGCGCGGCCAAACCGCCAAGAACGGCACCGAAAACACGGCCGAATCCTTCGGCGTCACGCCGGTGAACAAGGTCAAGCGTGTGCACGAGCGCGGCCGCTACGACCGCAAGACGGTCTACGAGATCCTTGACGCCGCCCTGGTCTGCCACATCGCCTACGTGATCGACGGGCGTCCCTACTGCACGCCGACCTCGTTCTGGCGCGAAGGCGACCATCTCTACTGGCACGGCTCCTCGGCCAGCCGGATGATCCGCACCCAGGGCCAGGGCGTGCCGGTCTGCCTCACCGTCACGCATCTCGACGCGCTGGTGATGGCGCGGTCGGGTTTCCACCACTCGGTCAACTACCGTGCGGTGATGGCCTTCGGCACGGCGCACATCATCGACGACGAGGAAAAGAAGCTGAAGCTGATGGACCGGTTCATCGACCGCATCTATCCCGGCCGCTCCAAGCTGATCCGCCAGCCCAACAAGCAGGAATTCAAGGCCACGACCATGATGGGCATGGAGATCGAGCACGCCTCCGGCAAGATCCGCGACAAGCACGTGGCGGACGAGGAGGAGGATTACGCGGGCGTTCCGGCCTGGTCGTCGCTCTATCCCGTGACGCAGGTGATCGGCGCGCCGTCGGAGTGCGAGCGCCAGCTTCCCGGCCTCGGGCGGCCCGACGACATGGCCGATTTCGAGCCCGGCACGCGTCTCGATGAACTGATGACCAAGAGCTACCGCCGGACCTTCGGATAGAGCGCGAATGGGATGAGATGGACCGCGTTCCAGCTACCGGCGCCGCTGGATCCACCACACACCGCGTCGAACTATGGCAGGTCCTTGCACAGCGACTGGCCATATGGCAACGCGAAGCTTGTCACCCGTTCGCAACTTTGACGGGGCCCGGCCGGTCGAGTCCGACGCCTTTCAGACGGCCGAACGAGGCGTGAAGCCGCTCGATGATCGGGGGCGCCAGCGGCGGGCGTAGTATCGAATCGACGTTGTCCTTGACGTGGGCCTTGTTGCCGGTGCCGAAAAGGACGACATCGACTCCCTGCGTGTGGCGCGCGTAGCGGTACGCCGCATCGGTGATGCTCTCCGCGGCGCCTTCGGCAACGACGAACCCGAGCGGATCGCCCTCGGACAGGATCGACGCGTCGAGATCGCCTTGCTCGACCAGCTTGGCGAAGATGTCGTTCCGATAGGCTGCGTTGCTGAAGATGTTGCGGACGACGAACATCAGCAGCGTGCCGATGCCCCGGCGCTCAGTCACCGGAAAGATGGCCTGACGCGCGCCCTGGTTCATGAGACTGTAGGCCAGCATGATGACCTCCCAGGGCGCTTCCTGGATCGCCCGGGTGAGCATCTTCTGTTCCGGGTCGTTGGGACTCGTCTCGGTGATGCCGACGTGGCGCACCTTCCCTTGTTCCTTGAGCCGTACCAAGGCGGGCGCCAGGACGTCGCGATGGCGTTCATAGGCCGCCGGGTTGACGGCGTGGAAATGGAAGACGTCCACGTAGTCGAGGCCGAGGCGCCGCAGCGCGGCCTCGACCTTGCGGGTCACGGTATCCGCCGTATCGCTTGCGCCGAAGATGGCCTTGGTCGAGATCACCAGCCGGTCGCGGTCGTAGGACCGGGCGGCGGCTCCGACGATCTCCTCGGTGCCATAGGCCTCGGCGGTGTCGAGGAAATTGACGCCGAGATCGACGGCCGTGCGCACGATCGCCACGCAGTCGTCGAAGCTGGCGCCACGGCCGAGGCCGAGCCGGCTGTTGCCGCCGCAACCCAGGCCCGCGACGCTCACCGTGAGACCGGTATTTCCCAGTGGCCTGTATTCCATCGATCGGTCCTTCTCAGCTGCCCGTGGAGGCATAGCGCGCCATGCCGGCGCGCCAGGCGACGAGCGACAGGGCAAGGAACGCGAAACCGGCGATCGGCGCAAGCGGCAGCAGCCAGTCCGGCGCGCCCAGCGGATCGGGCCGCCTCACGATCGCCAGCACCGGATAGTAGGCCACGCAGGCGAGCGGCAGGCCGAAGGTCAGCACGCGCCGGAACCAGGCCGCGTAGATGTTGAGCGGGTATTGCGCCGCCTGGACGCCGCCGTAGCTCAGCACGTTCATGATCTCCAGGCTGTCGACGGTCCAGAAGGCGAGCGTGGCCTGCAGGACCATGATGCCGACGAACAGAGCGACGCCACCGGCCACGGCCCACAGAGCGATGGCGACCGCCTGCGCGTCCCAGGCGATCGGGACGAGGTTGGTGGCCACCACCAGCACGACGGAGGCTTGTATCAGCCGTCCCAGTCGCGACAGCCTCACCTCGTAGCCGGCGAGCTGCAGCGCGGCGGCGCGCGGTCGCAGCAGCACGCGATCGAACGCGCCGGTGCGCACGAAGTCCGTACCGAACACCTCGAAGCCGCGGCTCAGCAGGTCGGCGAGCGAGAACATGATGTTGACCAGCGCATAGAACAGCGCCGCCTCGCCGAACGACCAGCCGCCGACCGACCCGAAGCGGTGGAACAGGGCGAACACGCCCAGAATCTCGATCGACGTCGCCGCACAGTGACCGGCGGTCAGCATCAGGGTCGCCGTCGGATACTGCGCCTGTGCGCGGAGCGAGGTGACGACGTAGCGGCCGTAGAGGGCGAGGGCGTTCATGGATCAGCCCCCCTGCATTTCCAGCCGACGCATCATGCGCTCCATGGCGAGGCGTCCGAGGCCGATCAGCACCACGGTCCAGCCGGCTTGCAGCGCCAGGCCCTGCAGCGCAGCGGCTCCCTTGAGATCGGCGAAATAGATGCGGAACGGGATGTCGACCAGTCCGGCAAGGGGCTGCACATGCAGGAACGGCCGCCAGGCGTCGGGATAGAAGTCGAGCGGCAGGAGGCTGCCAGAGAACACGATCACCAGCGGCGCCAGGACGGCATTCACCCCACGCTCGTTGAGACTCGCTGCGACGATGATGTTCGCCAGCATCAGGATGGCGGCGCCGAGCATCACCATGAGGACGAAGGCGGGGACGAACAGCAGTGCCGCCGCCACGCCGGATGGCGGTCGCCACGCCCAGTCGCCGAGACCGACCAGTGGCAACACGAAGCCTGCCGCCATCACCATCAGCACCGCGCGCGGCAGGGCACGGGCCAGCATCCATCCCACGGTGCGCACGTACCAGTAGCGATAGGCGTCGAGCGGCCGCAGGCGGTCGTAGCCGACGCCGCCGGAGCGCACGGCCTGGCCGATCTCCGGATCAGCGAGCCAGGGCTGCAGCGCCAGCAGCGCCTGGCCGAGCCAGACATAGGTCACGACATCGGTCAGGCCGATGGGCGCCGCCGCGGCATTGACGCCGTAGAAAGCGGCGAACACCAGGATGCGGATAGCGCCCCACCAGAGCTGGGTGGCAAAGCCTGCCAATGCCGCCGCACGGTATTGCAACACGAGCTGGAAGCGTGCGCGGAAGGCCGCGAGATAGGGACGGGCGGCCGCTACCGTCATGCCTCACCCGCATCGTGCAGGTCGTAGAAGCGCGCGATCACCTCTTCGATGGCGGGCTCGTCGACATGGATGTCCTCGACGGCGTGCCTGGCGGTGATGTCTGCAATCAGCTTCGGCGCCGGGATCTTCGCCGGGTCGAAGGCGAGCTCGAGCGAGCGGTCGGTGCGCGCCCGGACCGTGACACCCCGCATGTCGAACATCGGCGCGGGACCGCCGAAATCGATGTGGAGCCGCCGTTCGGCGAGCACGCTGGCCCGCAGGCTCTCGAACGGGCCGTCGGTCAGCAGGCGGCCCTGGCCGATGACGATGACGCGCTCGGCCAGCGCCTCGACGTCGTGCATGTCATGGGTCGTGAGCAGCACCGTCACGCCCTGCTCGCGGTTCAGCCGCCGCACGAAGTCGCGCACCGCGAGCTTCGACGGCGCATCGAGCCCGATCGTCGGCTCGTCGAGGAACAGGATCGCGGGATCGTGCAGCAGGGCCGCGGCGAACTCCGCACGCATGCGCTGGCCGAGCGAGAGCTGGCGCACCGGCTGGTCGAGCAGCGGTTCCAGCCGCAGCATGGCCACGAGCTCGTCGCGCCGGCAGCGATAGCGCTCGGGATCGACGCGGTAGATGTCGGCCAGGAGGTCGAAGCCGTCGATCACCGGCAGGTCCCACCAGAGCTGGCTGCGCTGGCCGAACACCACGCCGATGCGCGCCACATGGCGCACTCGGTCTTCGTAGGGCACGAGGCCGCCGACCTCGACCCGGCCGCTGCTGGGCCGCAGGATCCCCGACAGGATCTTCACGGTCGTGGACTTGCCGGCGCCGTTGGGTCCGATGAAGGCCAGCAGCTCGCCGGCTTCGAGGCTGAACGAGACGTCGGCGAGGGCGTGGACCTCTCGCCAGCGCCGGCGCACCAGGCCACGCAAGGCGCCGGTGAGGCCCGGCGCGCGTTCAGAGACGCGATAGGTCTTGGCCAGCGCCTCGACGAGGATCTGGGGCATGGGACCGTCCGCCCGGTTGGGAGAGAAAAAGGGCGCGGAAGCTATGCGGTGTCCACCTGCAAGTCAACTACGCGTGGCGCGTCGAGTTTGTTGTGCACGGGGCGCGACGGACACCATCGCCGGCATCTCGAGAAGCCTGTGCAGCCCGTCATGCCGTCGTGTCGTGACAGTTTGCGACAAGCTCATCCACATCTCGCCACAATGTCCGTCGAAAGTTCGCTCCAACGATCACCAACAAATCCGGGAAACGCTTGTGGACGGCCGCATCGGTGTGCACGCGCCGTGCGGCTCATGGCTGTGTGTGCGTAAGCGTTGGGGAGTAGAATGCGTTCTCGATCGTCGGCGTCGGTTCCGGTTTGGCTGGTTGGATTGGCTCTGGTGCTGGCGGCCTGCGAGGAGCCGGCCTCCGCCGATGCTCCGCAGTCGGCCCCGCCCGATGTCGGCATCGTGACCGTCAAAACCGAACAATTTGCCCTGACACGCGAGTTGCCCGGCCGTGTCGCGCCGACACGCGTGGCCGATGTACGGCCGCGCGTGTCGGGAATCGTGGTCCAGCGCCTGTTCGAGCAGGGCAGCGACGTCAAGGCGGGCGACGCGCTCTATCAGATCGACCCCAAGCCGTTCGAGGTCGAATTGCAGGCGAGTGAAGCGGCGCTGGAGCGGGCGAGGGCCGCCCTCGAGCTCGCGCAGCAGCAGGCGAACCGCGCGGCCGCCATGGTGAGGGCGCAGGCCATCGCCACGGCCCAGCACGAGATCGCCGTCGCCACCGTGGCCCAGAACAAGGCCGAAGTTGCCGCGCGCGAGGCCGATGTCGCGCGCGCCAAGCTCAATCTCGAATACGCGACGATCCGCGCGCCGATCGGCGGCCGCATCGGCGCGGCGCGCGCCACCGAAGGCGCGCTGGTCGTGCAGAACGATACGTCCAATCTCGCCACCATCCAGCAGCTCGACACGATCTATGCCGACTTCACCCAGTCGGTCGCCGAACTCAGCCGCCTGCGCCGCGCCTTCGAGAGCGGCGATCTCGAGCGTCTGGCGCCCGACGCGGTGAAGGTGCGCCTTGTGCTGGACGACGGCACGACCTATGCGCATGCCGGCAAGCTGCTGTTCTCCGAGGCCCGCGTCGATGCCTCGTCCGGCCAGGTGACGCTGCGCGGCGAGTTCCCCAACCCGAACCGGGAACTGTTGCCCGGCATGTATGTCCGCGTCCTGCTCGACCAGGGAGTCGACAGCGACGCCATTACCGTTCCCGAGCAGGCGGTGCAGCGCAACGGCGGCGGCGGCAGCGAGGTCTTTGTCGTCAAGGAAGACAATCGCGCCGCCCTTCAGCCGGTGCGGCTGGGTGCTGCGCAGGACGGCCGATGGCTGGTCGTCGAGGGCCTGAAGCCCGGCGATCGCGTGGTGGTCGACGGCTTCCAGAAGTTCGCCGCCGGCGACAGCGTAAAACCGCGCTCGGTGATCCAGTCGGCGGAGGTCGAGAGCCCCCGGGTCGTCGGCTCCCGGTGAGTGCGGTAGTCGTCGGAAAATGCGCAAGCGGTTGAAGACTGCGATAGCGGTGCTC
>JAEZHS010000585.1 GCA_023436825.1 Pseudomonadota bacterium
CGGCGGGCTATTGCGGGCGGCATCCCGCGCGCAGTCCGGAAGACCATGAAGAGGCCCGTCTGCAAGGACGGGCCTTTTTCTACTCAGCGATAGTGTCGAGCACGAAGCGCACGCGCTCCTCGACGGACACCAGCGGCAGGCTCACCAGCTCGTAGCCACATGCCGCGTAGGCGGTGACGAGGGCTTCGTAGGTGCGCACCGCTTCTTCGAGCGTCTGCTTGCGCTCGGCGTCCTGCGCATAGATCTCAGGCCAGGGCGGCGCGACAAAGACACGTTGGTTGTAGCGGAAGCGCGCGGCCGCCCGCGCGATGTGCGCCGGCACGGGGCGGCCTATGAGCGTCAGGTAGCCCAAAAGATCGGTCACGCTGCGATCGAAGAACACCGGGCCGCTCATCGCCTCGGCCATGCGATAGGACCGCAATTCCCAGCTCAGCATCAACTCGGCGAAGGCCTGCGGATCGCGCCACGGCAGGGCAGGGCCGTCGATGGCGAGTTGGTCCTGGATGATGGCGCGGCCGGCCTCGACGGTGTGCGCATGACCGGCGCGTGCCAGGGCATCGATCAGGCTGGTCTTGCCCGATCCCGGGCCGCCGGTGATGACGTGAAAGCGCGTACAGTCGGACATGGCTATAGTGGGCTCGACAATTTCGGGAGAACGCATGGACCGGTTCTGGTTGAAGAGCTATCCGCCAGGAGTGCCGTCGGATATCGACCCGTCGGTCTATCCCAGCCTCGTCGCGTTGCTCGAGGAGAGTTTCGCCAAGTTTCGCGACCAGCGCGCCTATGTCTGCATGGACAAGGCCATCACCTTCGGCGACGTCGACATGCTGTCCAAGGCGCTGGCGGCATGGCTGCAGGGCAAGGGCCTGAAGAAGGGTACGCGCGTCGCGATCATGCTGCCCAACGTGCTGCAGTATCCAGTGGCGCTGGCCGCCGTTCTGCGTGCCGGCCTGATCGCCGTCAACGTCAATCCGCTCTATACCGCCCGCGAGCTCGCGCATCAGCTGAAGGATTCCGGCGCCGAGGCCGTGATCGTGCTGGAGAATTTCGCCAACACGCTGCAGCAGGCGATTAGCGGTACCGCGGTCAAGAATGTGGTCGTCGCTTCGATGGGCGACCTTCTGGGTTTTCCCAAGGGCCTGATCGTGAACTTCGTCGTGCGCACCGTGCGCAAGATGGTGCCGGCCTTCTCGCTGCCCGGCCACACCAGGTTCAATGATGCGATATCGGCCGGCCGTTCGATGGCCTTCACGCCTCCCGACATCGGGCCGAGCGACGTCGCCGTGCTGCAATACACCGGCGGCACCACCGGCGTGGCCAAGGGCGCGACGCTGCTCCACCACACGATCGTCGCCAACCTGCTGGCATCGGAGGCGTGGATGCAGCCGGGGCTCAGGCGCAAGAACCTGACCGGCCAGTTCACCATCGTCTGCGCGCTGCCGCTCTATCACGTCTTCGCCTTCATCGCCTGCGGGCTTTTGGGCATGCGGACCGGCGCGCTGAACATCCTGATCCCCAATCCGCGCGACATGAAGGGCACGATCGCGGAGCTCGCCAAGTACAAGATCAACATCTTCCCGGGCGTGAACACGCTGTTCAACGGGCTCGCCAACCAGCCCGACTTCGCCAGGCTCGACTTCTCGCAGCTCGCCATCTCCAACGGCGGCGGCATGGCGGTGCAGGAGGCCGTCGCGAAGAAGTGGCTCGCCATCACCGGCTGCCCGATCGTCGAAGGCTATGGGCTCAGCGAAACCTCGGCCGGCGTCACCTGCAATCCCACCGACTCGGAGGAGTACACCGGCACGATCGGCCTGCCGCTGCCCAACGTCGAGATCAAGATCCTCGACGACCACGGCAGGGAACAGCCGCTGGGCGAGGCCGGCGAGATCGCCATCAAGGGCCCGCAGGTCATGCAGGGCTACTGGCAGCGTCCGGACGAGACCGCGCTCGTCATGACGCCGGACGGCTTCTTCAAGTCGGGCGACGTCGGCGAGATGGATGCGCGCGGCTACATCAAGATCGTGGATCGCAAGAAGGACATGATCGTGGTCTCCGGGTTCAAGGTCTTCCCCAACGAGATCGAAGGCGTCGTGGCGAGCCATCCCGGCGTGCTGGAATGCGCGGCCATCGGCGTGCCCGATGCGGGTTCGGGCGAGGCCGTCATGCTGTTCGTGGTGAAGAAGGATCCCGCCCTTACCAAGGAGGCGCTGCAGGCGTGGTGCGCCCAGCAGTTCACCGGCTACAAGCGGCCCAAATATATCGAGTTCCGCGACGAACTGCCGAAGACCAACGTCGGCAAGATCCTGCGGCGCGAGTTGCGCGACAGCATGATGAAGAAAGCCGCCTGATTTAGGCATGGTGCCTGCAACCTCCAAGCCGTCTTCCCGTTCCACGGGGGAGATTTGCTTTCGAGGAGGGTGCGATGATGCCAGCGAAGCTTCTGGCTGTGGCGGCGGTCGGCCTGTCGGCCGTCGCCTGCAGCTTTTCCAGCACCACGACAGCGACCGCGCCGCGCCCGGCAACGGTGACCGTGCCGGCCGGCACGGTGACGACCTACTATCCGCCAAGCTCGGGCACGACCGTCTACACGACGACGGCGCCGGCCTCGACAACGACCTACGTGCCGGCTGCAACAACCCCGCCGGCGGGCGTTCAGGCCTTCCGCGACGAATACGGTTTCCGCTATGATGGCCAGGGGAACCGGATCGACGCGCGCGGCAACATCATCAGCCCGCACTCGACCCAGCCCTGAACAGGGGGCGCGATGGCTGCGAGATGGTTGATGGCTGCAACGCTGGGGCTGGCGATTGCAGGATGTAATCCACTGCCGCGGCCTGACTATGTCGATGTGCAACAGCCGGCTTCGTATCGCACGGAAGCGGGTGGCGTCAGGGTCGACAACGCCGACTACAAGATGGACAACCAAGGCTACCGCATCAACCAGGATGGCGAGCGCATCGGCGTGATCGACGTGCCGGCCAAGACCGCAGGCGAGAGTTCCAACGCCGTCGCCGGCTATTACATCAGCACCACCGGCGCCGTCGCCCCCGGCCGCGTGGCCTCGACTAGCGACGTGACGGCGATGCCCAACCCGTCCAACCTGCCGCTGCCCAGCCAGATGCCGCAGCAGGCGCCGATCACGCCGTCACCCGGCAACGTGCCGCCGCCGCCGGGCTATCGCTGATCTTCCGGGAGCGCGGGCGCTACTCGATCTTCACGCCGGCGGCCTTGATGACCGGCGCCCACTTGGCGATCTCGTCCTTGATGAACTTCGCCGTTCGCTCCGGTGAGGTGTCGGTTGTCGGGACCGCGGCGATGTCCTCGAGGAACTTCACCATCTCCGGATCCTTCATGAGCTTGCGTGAGGCCTGGTCGAGCGTGTCGACCACGGGCTGCGGCAGGCCGGCCGGTCCCAGGATGAGGTTGAAGGTATAGGCCTCGTAGCCCGGCACGCCGGCCTCGATCACCGTCGGGATCTCGGGCGCGATCGGCGCGCGCTTGGCGTGGGCGTAGGCGAGGATGCGCAGCTTGCCGGCACGATGTTGTTGCAGGGTCGTGCTGAACGTCTCGAACATCCACGCCACCTGGCCGGACATCACGTCCTGCAGCGCCGGTCCCGATCCGCGATAGGGCACGTGCACCACGTCGATGCCGCCGACCTCGCGCTTGAAGTACTCGGTGGCGAGGTGAAGGATGCTGCCGTTGCCCGACGATGCATAGGAGTACTTGCCGGGGTTCTTCTTCATCAGGTCGACCAGGCCCATCACCGAATCGGGCATCGACGGATGCACGACCAGCACCAGCGGGTTGACGCAGATCGACGAGACCGGCGTGAAGTCCTTGACGGCATCGTAGGCCGGATGGACGAACGCCGTCGGGTTGACGGCGTGTGTCGAGGACGGCGCAAACAAGAGCGTGTAGCCGTCGGGCTTGGCGTTCTTGACCTCGACCGCGCCGATCGACCCCGCGGCGCCCGACTTGTTCTCGACGATCATGGTCTGGCCCAGGAGGCCGGTCATCTTCTCCGAGACCTTGCGGCCGATGATGTCGGTCGGCCCGGCTGCCGCGAACGGCACGACGAGCCGGATGGTCTTTTCCGGGTATTTCGCCTGGGCGTGGACCACGGCAGGCGCAGCGATCGCGCCGAGCCCGGCGGCCAGCAGATGACGTCGTTTCACTCGTTTCCTCCCTGAGACTCTTTCATCCCCGCATTGCGACACTAGCGGAAGCCCGCTTGACCCGCCAACGGCCCATCGCCACAAGTCGGCCCGGCATGGCATCACATCCCGTTGTCCGTTTCGCGCCCAGCCCGACCGGGCTTTTGCACGTGGGGAACGTGCGGGCGGCGTTGTTCAATTGGCTGTTCGCCAGACGGCACGGCGGCACCTTCTTCCGGCGCCTCGACGACACCGACCTGCACCGCAGCAGGCGCGAGTACGAAGCCGCGATCGAACGCGATCTTGCCTGGCTCGGCCTCGATTGGGCGCGCAAGGAGCGGCAGGCTGGCCGGCTGCAGCACTATGATGCCGCGCGCGACCGGCTGATCGCGGCCGGCCGACTCTATCCCTGCTACGAACGCCCGAGGAGCTCGAGTTCAAGCGCAGGCGCCTGGTCGTCGACGACATCGCCTTCGCCATCACGCACGTGATCTGCGGCGAGGACCACGTCACCAACAGCGCCGCCCAGATCCAGATCTTCCGCGCGCCCGATGCGCCAGTGCCGGCTTTCGACCATCTGCCGCTGCTGGTCGACGCACAGGGCGGCGGCCTCAGCAGTCGCACCGGCTCGCTGTCGATCGTCGACCTGCGCGAACGCGACGAGCGGTGGAGACGAAAAACGCTTCCATCGGCGCGCATTTGCACGAAAAGAGCTGGTCGGATAAACTACTGAAATGTCGCTGTTTCTATTCCCCGGCGCGGTGTCTGCGCGATGTAACTGAAGCCGGTCCCTCTGTGGGCGTTTGGGGCTTCGTACAATCTTGATCGGGGAGTAGGGACCATGTCCCTCGTCATCTACAACACGCTGTCGCGCGAAAAGGAACCGTTCGCACCCATCGATGCAGGGCATGTGCGGATGTATGTCTGCGGCCCGACCGTCTACGACTACGTGCACATCGGCAATGCGCGGCCCGTCGTGGCCTTCGACGTGCTCTATCGCCTGTTGAAGCGGCGCTATCCGCGCGTCACCTACGTGCGCAACATCACCGACATCGATGACCGCATCATGGTGCGGGCGGCCGACAACAAGGAGACCATCGAGGCGCTGACCACGCGCACCGGCGACGCCTACAAGAGCGACATGCGCCGGCTGGGCGCGCTCGCGCCCGATTTCGAGCCGCGGGCGACCGAGTATGTCGGGCAAATGATCGACATGATCGAGCGCCTGATCGCCAGGGGCCATGCCTATGCCGCCGAGGGCCATGTGCTGTTCAGCGTGCCGAGCATGAGCGACTACGGCCGCCTGTCGCGCCACACGCGCGACGAGCTGGTCGCGGGCGGCCGCGTCGACGTCGCGCCGTACAAGAAGGATCCGGCCGACTTCGTGCTGTGGAAGCCGTCGACGCCGCAGCAGCCAGGCTGGGACAGCCCGTGGGGCCGCGGCCGGCCGGGCTGGCACATCGAGTGCTCGGCCATGAGCGGCAAGCTTCTGGGCGAGACCTTCGACATCCACGCCTGCGGTCTCGACCTCATCTTCCCGCACCACGAGAACGAGATAGCGCAAAGCCGCAGCGCCTTCGGTCACGCCATCATGGCGAAGTACTGGATGCACAACGGCTTCCTCAACATCTCCGGCGAGAAGATGAGCAAGTCGCTCGGCAACTTCTTCACCGTGCACGAGCTGCTTGATCAGTATCCCGGCGAGGTGATCCGGCTGCTGCTCCTGTCGGCGCATTATCGCCAGCCGCTCGACTTCACACACGAGGGCCTGGTCCAGGCCAAGGCGACGCTCGATCGCTGGTACGGCGCGCTGCGCGGCAAGGATGTGCGGCCGGCTAGTGCCGTGCCTCAGTCGGTCGAGGATGCCCTGTCCGACGACATCAACACGCCGCTCGCCATCAGCGCCATCCATCAGCTCGGCGATCCCGCCGAGCTGCGCGCCGGTGCGAACGCGCTCGGCCTGCTGCAGCAGGATGCCGAAGCATGGTTCCGCTGGACGCCGGCCGGCTCCTCCGGCCCGACCGACGCCGAGATCGATGCGGCCATCGCCGCCCGTCAGGCTGCGCGCAAGGCCAAGGATTTCAAGGAGTCCGACCGCATCCGCGACGGGCTCAAGGCCAAGGGCGTGATCCTCGAGGACGGCCCGAAAGGCACGACCTGGAAGCGGGGCTGATGGGAGCACGGGCCTCATAGTCTTCCGGACCGCGAGCCTCTGGCTCGCCCATGATTCATGAGCGAGCCAGAAGCTCGCGGTCCGGAAGAGCATGACGCCTTGGCATCTCGTCAGCGCTTCTCGAACAGCACGCTCTGCACGGCGCGGCCGAAATAGCCGTCGCGGTCGGCCAGTCGCGCCGCGGCGATGCCGATCGAATCCGGTCCCGCCCAGGTCTCGGCGTCCAGCAACACCCATTCGCCGACCGGCTCGCGCGCCAGGCTGAGCGTGAGGTCGCCGTTGATGAACGTCCACTTGGTGAAGTCGAGCACCGCCGACGTGCCGTTGCAGAAGTCGGCAGCGATGGCGGCGCGCATCAGCGGCGACAACGGCGCGCCGTCGACGATCGGCCGCGCCGCGCGATACCATACCGCCGCCGGACCGGGCGTGCGGAACGAGCCCTTGGCCACGCGCATCTCGAGCCCGGACAGGAAGGGCGTGTGCGACAGGCCGTTCTCGGTCGGATCGTGGCTTTCCTCCGGGCTCTTGATGTCGATCGGCGGCCATGGCGCCTCGACGGGCAGCACCTGCTCCAGACGGCGCACGCGCAGCACCGTGGCACGCACAACCTCGGTGCCGGAAGCCAGCAAGCGCACCGACACGAGCTGGATCTTGCGACCCTCGCGCAGCAGCTCGGTCTCGATGGTGAGCGGCGCCACCGGCACCGGCCGCATCAGGTCGACGGTGAGCCGCGCCACGTGCATCGGCGCGGGCGCGGGCAGGCGCTCGACCGCCCAGCAGATCAGCGAGGAGGGTGCCGCACCGTGCTGCAGCTTGGGATCCCAAGGACCGCCCGCGAAGGCGCTGGTCTCGGCGGTTGCGCCATCGACGCGGTAGATCGGCTCCATTCCATCAACTCCATGCGTACGGGGCGGCTTTCATAGGGTTCCAGCCGGCCAACGGCAATGACATCGCCGGTAATGACTTGACGAGGGCCGGCTTTGTATTTAACAAGTGTGTTAAATATGGATGCGCTCTCCCAGACCTTTTCGGCGCTCGCCGATCCCACCCGCCGCGCCATCCTGGCCAGGCTCGCCACCGGCGCGGCCACGGTGGGCGAGATCGCCGAGCCGTTCGACATGTCGCTGCCCGCGGTGTCGCGGCATCTCAGGGTGCTGACCGACGCCGGCCTGATCGAGCGTCATACCGAGGCGCAGTGGCGGCGCTGCGAACTGCGCGGCGAGGGCCTACGCGCCGCCGCCGACTGGATCGAGGAATATCGCCGCTTCTGGGAGCAGCAGTTCGACAGGCTCGATGCGTACCTCAAGCGCACCGCACCGCAACCGAACGGGCCGCAATCGAAGGGAAAGAGCGATGGTCGCAAGCGTCGTTCCTGACGATCGCACGCTGATCATGACGCACACGTTCGACGCCGCGCCCGCGCGCGTCTTCGCCGCGTGGACCGATCCGGCGCAGTTCGCCGAATGGTTCGGCCCGCAAGGCATGAAGACCACGCACTGCCGCCTCGATCTGCGCGTCGGCGGCGGCTGGGAACTGACCGGCGAGGGCCTGGGCATCAAGCGCGCCCTATCGGGCAAGTATCTCGCCGTCGACCCGCCGCGCCTGCTCTCCTTCACCTGGGCCTGGCACGAGACCGGCAGCCTCGACACGCCGCGCGAGCACGAGACGACCGTGACGCTGGAGTTCAAGCCGGTGGGCAGACGTACGGAAATGACGCTGACCCAGTCGCGTTTCCGCGACGGCACGGGCACCGCCAACCATCGCTGGGGCTGGGCCGGCTCCTTCGAGAAGCTCGACGCCTTCCTGTCCCGCGTCCCCTGAAGACCGAGGAGGTTTGCCATGGCCGAATCGCGTATCGTGTCCCACGAGGAATGGCTGAAGGCTCGCACCGCCTTCATGGCCAAGGAGAAGGAGTTCACGCGGCTCCGCGACGAGCTGGCGCGGCAGCGACGGGCACTGCCCTGGGAACGGGTCGAGAAGGACTACGTCTTCGAGGCTCCGGAAGGCCGCGTGACGCTGGCCGGCCTGTTCGATGGCAAGAGCCAGCTCATCGTCGATCACTTCATGTTTGGGCCGGACTACGAGGAAGGCTGTCCGAGCTGCTCGTTCTGGGCCGACAACTTCAACGGAATCGACGCGCATCTCGCGGCGCGCGACACTGCACTGGTCGTCGTCTCGCGCGCGCCGCTTTCGCGGTTCGAGCCGTACAAGCGGCGCATGGGCTGGACCTTCCGCTGGGTGTCGTCGGCGGGCAGCGACTTCAACTACGACTACGGCGTATCGCGCCGGCCCGGCGAAAATCTTCTCGACTACAACTACGGCACCCTGCAGCGCGATGCCGACGAGCACCCCGGCGTCAGCGCCTTCGTCAGAGAGGGCGACGCGGTCTTCCACACCTACTCGACCTATGCCCGCGGGCTCGATTCCTTGAATGGCGCCTATCAGCTGCTCGATCTCACCACCCATGGCCGCCAGGAGGAGGGGTTGCCCTTCCCGATGGCCTGGGTTCGTCGTCACGACCGCTACTGACTTTTCAACGGAGGGGACCATGGCTGACATCAAGATCTACGGCGTATCGCCCAGCACCTTCACCCGCACGGCGCGGTTGGCCTGCCACGAGAAGGGGATCGACTACGAGCTGGTGCCGATGTTTCCCGGCCAGATGGGCGCGCTCAATCCGTTCTACAAAATCCCGGCGATCGCGCATGGCGACCTGACGCTCTACGAATCGACCGCCATCCTGCGCTACCTCGATCGCACCTTCCCCGGCCCCAAGCTGTGGCCGCAGGACTCGCGCCAGGCGGCGCTGTGCGACCAGTGGGTGAGCGCGGTGAACGACTCCCTGGTCAATTCGGCTCTCCGCTTCCTCGCCAACCATTTCGGTTTCCTGGCAGTGCCGCAGGAGATGGCCGACATGTATCTCGCCAAGGCGCGCGACGTCGTGCCGGTGTTCGAGCGCCAGCTCGGCCAAAGCCGCTATCTCGTCGGCGACGATGTGACCGCGGCTGACCTGTTCCTGGCCCCGATCGTGTTCTATTTCCCCGCCATTCCCGGGCTGAAGGAGATCGGCGAAGCCTCGCCCAACCTGGCCCGCTGGGTGGGCGACATGTCGGCCCGACCGAGCCTGAAGGCGACCGAGCCTGAAGGCGACCGAGCCGGAGCCGATCGCAGCGCAGGCGGCCTGATACGGCTTGAAAAGCTCCGGTCGTGCCATCACCTCGTGGTAGGGTGAGGCATTCCTACCATCAGGAGACGCGACCGATGGCCCACACCGCGACATGGCACGGCAAGACGATCGCCGAGAGCGACCGCACGCTCGAAGTCGACGGCTACGTCTACTTCCCACGCGAGACGGTCCGCATGGAGCTGCTTAAAAGCACGCCCAAGACCGCGAACGACCTGAAATGTCCGCATGGCGTTCAGTTCTATGATGTGGTCGAGGGCGATGCGAAGAGCTCGCGCGCGGCGTGGTCCTACGAGGCGCCGCAGGCCAAGATGAAGCCGGTCGATCATTGGATCGGCTTCTGGGAAGACGTCGAAGTCAGATAGAGGGGAATGCGCCCGGGTGGAACCGCGCGCGGTTCACCCGGCCGGATTCGTGCGCCGCGATTCAGTTCGCCGGCGAGATCGCCGTCACCATGAGGGGCGTCGTGAGGCCGATCACGACGTCGCCGACCTTGATCTTCTTCAGCATGTCCTGCTTGGCGATGCTGGTCGCCTTGTAGGTGCGCACGGCGCCGCCATCGCCCTCGATCACCGACACCGTGTTGCTGGCGAGGTCGATCGCCGTCACCGTCAGCGTGAAGCGACCGGCTTCGATGTCGGTCTTGTTGGGCTTGACGTTCATCTGGTCGCGGCGCGCTTCCTTGGAGCCCGGGCCCTTCTGGCGCAGGTTCAGCATGGTCACGACCTGGGTGTAGGTCACGTTGGCCATCGAGCCGTCGCCGATGGCGGCAAGGTCGCCGGCGTTGGCGCCGACCGGCAGGACCAGGACCTGACCGTCCGGCGTGGTGAAGGCGATCGTCCGATCGTCGGGGTCGACCGTCTCGACCTTGACCCGTTGGGTGACCGTATCGTTGAAGGCCACGCCCTCGCGCGGCACGGCCGTCACCTGGGCCGACGCGGGCAGGATCGTCCCCATCGTCAGCACCGCCGCCACCAGCGAAACGCTCATCGAACGGATTGTCATCGCCCTCTACCTCGCAAAATCCTAACGCGCCGGACAATAGCGATCCGAACCGCGGACGCAACCACGAAGCCGGGCGCCAAAACGAACGTGATCAGGCAAAATGTGCAAGAACGGCGCGGGCGACGGCGTCGGGCTGGTCGAGGTAGGCGAGGTGGCCGGCATCGGCCACCGTCTGCACCCTGGTCGCGCCGTTGATGCCGGCGGCGAACTTTTTTGCATAGGAGAGCGGCAGTACGGCGTCGCGCTCGCCCCACAGGATCAGGGTCGGCGCCGCGATCAGGCCGAGCCGCTTCTCCAGGCGCGTGCTGCCGAGCGGCCAGAAGGCTCGGGCGGCGGCTTCCGAGGCGCGCGTCATCTCGATCGGCCATTCGACCGAGTTGGCGCCCTCGGGCGGCGCCACCAGCTCCGTCCACTTCGTCCCGTCGGCGCACATCAGGCCGGGAACGCTGTCCCGCCGTTGCGCCCATGGGTCGGCCGCCGGATCCTTCTCGTCGAACAGGCCGAACGGGGCAATCAGGCAGAGCCTGCGCACGTGCGCGGGGAAGATCGCCGCCATCTCGGCCGCGAACGCGCCGCCCACTGATGCGCCCAGAAGGTCGGCGCCGGCCAAGCCGCTCTTGTCGATGAGCTGGCGTACCGCCAGCACCCAGTCGAGATGGGTGTCGAGCTCGGTGTGGCCGGTGGCGCCGGGATAGCCCGGCAGGGAGGGTGCGATCACAGTGCGCGTCTCGGCCAGCCGGTCGAGGAAGGGCAGCCAGCGCGGCAGGCCGCCCAGGCCTGCGAGGAAGCCGAGCTTGGGGCCGCTGCCCTTGGTCCACACGCGGCAGGGGAAATTGTTGACCTCGACGGTGGTCGTCTTCGGCCCATTCAAATCATCTGGCACGGGCGGCTACTCCGCGGCGGCAAGCGCGTTGAAGGCGGGAACGGCGGCGCGCTGGCTCCTGGCCATGGGCTTCGGCCACCACTTGTCCTCCCACTCGGAGAATAGGTCTTTCACGTGCGGCATCACCTTCTCGGCGAACAGGCGCGTGTTGTACTTGGTGACGTCCTTGCTCATGTTGCCGTACTGCAAGAGCAGCATCAGATGGCCGACATTGAGGCTGGTGCCGACATGGCGGATCTGCTCGACGACCTCGTCGGGCGAGCCGATCAGCACGTAACCGCCGTCGACGATGTCCTTCATGTTGGTGGCCTTCAGCGCCGCCTTGGTCGCCGGATTGGCGAGGTTGGCGGCCTTGGTCATCATGCCTTCGATGCCGGCGCGCTGCGTCGCTTCCGTGGTGTAGCCCGGCGGCAGCGCAAAGCGCGGGTCGACATGCAGGCAGCGGCCGTAGAAGTACTCGGCCGGCTCGGAGTAGAGATCGAGCGCCTGCTGTCGGCTCTCGGCGACGCCGACGAACTGCAGGAAGCCCGCGCGGTAGGGATTGCGGTCCTTGCCGAGCTTGGCCATTTCGTTCCAGAAGCCCTGCATCGTCGTGAGACCGGCCTTGTAGCCATAGTACGAGAGATAGCAGTAGACGTAGTCCATCTCCGCGCACCACCGCCAGGTCTCGATCGATCCGCCGCCCGGGATCCAGATCGGTGGATGCGGATCGTTCTGGATCGGCCGCGGCCAGATGTTGACGTAGCGCTGCTGGTTGTAGCGGCCGGAGAAGGCGAAGGTGTCCTTCTCGGTCCACGCCTTCTTCACCAGGTCATGCGCCTCGTAGTAGCGCTCGCGCAGGAGGCTCGGGTTCTGGCCGTAGGCATAACAGGTGTCCATCGGCGAGCCGACCGGGAAGCCCGCGATCAGCCGGCCGCCCGAGATGCAGTCGATCATCGCGAACTCTTCGGCGACGCGCGTCGGTGGGTTGTAGAGCGCCAGGGAGTTGCCCATGACGCACAACGCGGTGTCGGTGGTGCGGCGCGCCAGCGACGAAGCGATCAGGTTGGGCGAGGGCATCAGCCCGTAGCCGTTGGAATGGTGCTCGTTCACGCAAACGGCGTCGAAGCCGCATTCGGCGGCGTACTCGAGCTCGTCCATGAAGTCGTTGTACATGTGATGCGCCCGCCGCGGGTCGAACAGCGACGAATGGATGTCGACCCACACCGAGGGATGCTTCTTGTTGAAGTCGTCGGGAAGCTCCGTGTACGGCATCAGGTGGAACCACATGAGCTTCATTGGGTTTCCTCCGTGGACTCGGGACCATCAGGTGAATGACCGTTCACCTAGCTCAAAGTGCGCCGACTCCCAGGGCTGCGCAATCTGTGACTTCCGCAAGGTGAGGGTAATTTTGTTGTTTTTCCACGGGGCTGGTCGCAACCTTCCTTAAATTGTGCGTTGCACTCTCGCGCTCGCAGCAATACCTTCGCCGCAATGCGAGAGGAGTGAGGTCCATGTCCGTTGTTGCCTTTCCGGTGCGCGAGGATCCGACGGCTAACCAGCCCAAGAAGGATCTCTACGAGATCGGCGAAATCCCGCCGCTCGGTCATGTGCCGAAGAACATGTATGCCTGGGTGATCCGGCGCGACCGGCACGGTCCGCCCGAGCAGTCCATGCAGCTCGAGGTCGTGCCCACGCACACGATCGGCGAGGACGAGGTGCTGGTCCTCGTGATGGCTGCCGGCGTGAACTACAACGGCGTCTGGGCCGGCCTCGGCCTGCCCATCTCTCCTTTTGATGTCCACAAGCAGCCGTTCCACATCGCTGGCTCGGATGCCTCGGGCATCGTCTGGGCGGTCGGCGCCAAGGTGAAGCGCTGGAAGGTCGGCGACGAGGTCGTCGTTCACTGCAATCAGGACGACGGAGACGACGAGGAGTGCAACGGCGGCGATCCGATGTTCTCCACCAGTCAGCGAATCTGGGGTTACGAGACGCCGGATGGTTCGTTCGCCCAGTTCTGCAAGGTGCAGGCGCGCCAGCTGATGAAGCGCCCGCAGCACCTCACCTGGGAAGAGAGCGCCTGCTATACGCTGACGCTCGCCACCGCCTACCGCATGTTGTTCGGTCACCGCCCGCACATCCTGCGGCCCGGCCACAACGTGCTAGTGTGGGGTGCGGCGGGCGGCATCGGCTCGATGGCCGTGCAGCTCATCGCCACCGCCGGCGCCAATGCGATCGGCGTGATCTCCGACCCGTCGAAGACCGATTTCGTGATGTCGCTCGGCGCCAAGGGCGTCATCAACCGCAACGACTTCGACTGCTGGGGCCAGTTGCCCGACGTCGACGACCAGAAGGGCTATGCCGAGTACATGAAGAAGTGCCGCAAGTTCGGCGCAGCGATCTGGGAGCATACCGGCAAGGGCAACGACGTCGACTTCGTGTTCGAGCATCCCGGCGAGCAGACCTTCCCGGTCTCCTGCTTCATCGTGAAGCGCGGCGGCATGGTGGTCTTCTGCGCCGGTACCACCGGCTACAACCTCACCATGGACGCCCGCTTCGTCTGGATGCGCCAGAAGCGCATCCAGGGCAGTCACTTCGCCAACCTGCTACAGGCGAGCCAGGCCAACCAGCTTGTGATCGAGCGGCGCATCGATCCCTGCATGAGCGAGGTCTTCGACTGGGCCGACATCCCCAAGGCCCACACCAAGATGTGGAAGAACCAGCACAAGCCCGGGAACATGGCCGTGCTGGTCTCGGCCAAGCGGCCGGGCCTGCGCACCCTCGAAGACGCGCTGGACGACTGATGCTGCTGGAAAACCTGCTCGGCCTCGCCTCTGAAGCGGAGAGCGACGCCGAGGCGTACGAGGTCGCCGCGCGCGAGGCGGTGCGCGGCCTGGTGGCTCCCAAAGGCAAGGTCGATCCGAAGATCCTGGAGCGTGAGCAGTTCGCCGCGCACGGCTTCGCCTGGACCGCGACCTATGTCGGTGCTCTGCGCCAGATGCGGCGCTGGGTGGAGCAGGGCGGCAAAGGCGAGCTCGAGCTGCTGATGCTGCAATCGGCGTTCGGCGAGTACCTTGCACAGCTTTCCGGCGGCATCGCCATCAGCCAGGTCGAGATCGTGCGCCCGGCCGATCTCGGGCTCGATGCCAGCGCGCTCGACACGCCGGCCGTACGCAAGCTGGTCGCCGGCAACACCGCCGCGGTGCGCATGCGGATCGCCGAGCTGATCACCGACAGCCTCGAGACCGGCAACTTCGGTGCGCTCGGCCTCGACGACGAGGCGCTGGAAGAAGTGCGCCGCCAGTTCCGCCGCTTCGTCGACGGCGAGGTGGCGCCGTATGCTCACGACTGGCACCTGAAGGACGAGCTGATCCCGCTGCCGGTCGTCGAGAAGATGGCCGAGCTCGGCGTGTTCGGCCTGACCGTGCCCGAGGAGTGGGGCGGGCTGGGCATGGGCAAGCTTGCCATGTGCGTGGTCACCGAGGAATTGTCGCGCGGCTATATCGGCGTGGGCTCGCTCGGTACGCGCTCGGAGATCGCGGCCGAGCTGATCCGCTCCGGCGGTACCGAGGCGCAGAAGAAGAAGTATCTGTCGCGCATCGCCTCGGGCGAGCTGCTGCCGACGGCGGTGTTCACCGAGCCCAATACCGGCTCCGACCTCGCCAGCCTCAAGACGCGCGCGGTGCTGGAAGGCGACGTCTACAAGATCCAGGGCAACAAGACCTGGATCACCCACGCTGCCCGCGCCGACATCATGACGCTGCTGGCGCGCAGCGACGCGTCGAAGCCCGGCTACCAGGGCCTGTCGATGTTCCTCGCCGAGAAGCCGCGCGGCACTGAAACAGATCCGTTCCCTGCCAAGGGCATGTCGGGCGGCGAGATCCGCGTGCTCGGCTATCGCGGCATGAAGGAATACGAGATCGGCTTCGACGGCTTCGAAGTGCCGGCGGCGAATCTTCTGGGCGAGAAGGAGGGCCAGGGCTTCAAGCAGCTCATGGCGACCTTCGAAAGCGCACGCATCCAGACGGCGGCCCGTGCCGTCGGCGTGGCGCAGAACGCGCTGGAGCTGGGATTGCGTTACGCGAAGGAGCGCATCCAGTTCGCCAAGCCCCTCTACGCCTTCCCGCGCGTCGCCGGCAAGGTCGCCTGGATGGCGGTCGAGACCATGATCGCCCGACAGCTCACCTACTTTGCCGCCCGTGAGAAGGACAGCGACCGCCGTTGCGACATCGAGGCCGGCATGGCCAAGCTGCTGGCTGCCCGCGTCGCCTGGAGCAACGCCGACAACGCACTGCAGATCCACGGCGGCAACGGCTACGCCATGGAATATCCGGTCAGCCGCGTGCTATGCGACGCCCGCATCCTCAACATCTTCGAGGGCGCTGCCGAGATCCAGGCCCAGGTCGTCTGCCGTGGGTTGATCGAAGGCCGCAACTGAAGGGGCGCATTATTTGCCCTGGCCGAGCAACTAAATTTCGTTGATCCACCGACGCGGTTGGCCTCTATGGCCGTCGTTGCTTCTTGGTGGAGATCGTATGAGTCGGATTGTTGTCGCCCTTGTTGCCCTGTCCACGCTGGCCGCCTGCGCCGATGCGACCCCGGCGCCGCCAGCGCCGGGCGACGTGCAAAGCATTTGCTATCAGAACTATGCCGTCGAAGGCACTCCCACTGTCACGAACACGAACTATCGGAGCTGGCGTGAGTTCCCCGGACTCGTCGACCAGCAGCGCGCGCTCAACAACCTTCGCTCCGCGATGATGGCGGAAGGATTCAGCAATATCAGTGTCGACGCTTCGGCCGGCGCACTCACGGCGGTACAGGTCCATTCGATCCCCGGTCGGGAGCCGACCCTGCGCGTCACGGCGCGTCGCGTCGGCAACGGCACGCGTGTCGATGCCATTTTCATGATCCTGCCCGGCCAGACGACCGACTCCACCCTGGTTCGGCGCAACATGTGCAAAATCATCGATGCGGCGAATCTCTAGACCGCGGCTCTCGCGAGGGCGCGCCCGCAGGCTGAGCGCGTTCTTCTGGGTGCGAAGCGCCGGCGGCCTCACCAGGCGTACGTCGCCGCGAATTTAGCTGGTGCAGCGTTGGGATTTTGGAGGCGCGCTTTCGCTCGTCTGCGGGGTCCTTGCGCTGACGCAGCCCCCCCCGACGTCGGCCAGGAACATCACCCCGTTTGCGTTTCTTTCCCACGTTGTCGCTCTACGCATCGTTGATCCGAAACCAAACAGGGCACGGCCGACACCCGCGCCCGGCTCCTCGACCTGGCGATTCCAATACCTAAACTTGCGCATCGACGGCGGCAGCGCGCCGAGGCAGCGAACCCCTGGGACGTACTTGTGATCATCCACCGGCATCTTCCAAAGCGTAGCTCGATTGTCATGGCCGCCGACTAGGCAAGCTCCGCCTGTTGGTTTTCAAGGAGGGGGTTCGGCCATGTCTCGACGTCAGGATGATCATCGTTCAGGGCATGATGATGAGCACGAGTTCGGTGGGCATCGTAAGATCGTCATCGGGACGGACGGCGACGACGCCCTCGTCGGAACGAACAAGGGCGATTGGGCATTCGGCTTGCGTGACGCCGACTTGATCGACGGCGGCAAGGGCAATGACCGGATTTACGGCGGACATGGCAACGACGCACTTGTCGGCGGCGAGGGCAACGATCGCCTGTTCGGCGACAAGGGCAACGATTTGCTGTATGGCGGTCCCGGCAACGACCAGCTGGACGGTGGCCAAGGCAACGACCATTTCCTGTTCCGCAAGGGCATGGGTGTCGACACCATCGAACACCTCGAGGCAGGCGATCGCATCGACGTCCGCGACTTCAACCTGCCGTCGTTCCAGGCGCTCATCGACTCCGCCAAGCAGGCCGGGCACGATGTGAGGATCGATCTCGGCGGCGGCGACAAGATCGTCATCGCGAATGCCCGGCTGTCGGATCTCCATTCCGAGCAGTTCATCGTTTCCGACGAGGTGAAAGGCCCATCGAGCTCGCAGACGCCGTATCTGCTGAGCAGCGACTCGCACGTCTATGTCGAATCGCTGCTGACCGTCGGCGATGGCGTCAACGGCTACAGGATGGCGGGCATCCCGGATGGTCTGGGTGCCTACGACAACGGCGACGGCACCTTCACCGTCCTGATGAACCATGAGATCAGTGGCGCCTCCGGCGCGGTCCGTGCGCATGGTGCGACCGGCGCCTTCGTCTCGCAGTGGGTGTTCGACAAGACAACCCTGGAGGCCGTCTCCGGCGGCGATCTCATCCAGCACGTTTTCACCTACGATCCGGTGGGACAGGACTATGTCGATCACAGCGCCGCGCTGGGTAACGGCATGCAGATCTCGCGGCTATGCTCTGCCGACCTCGCCGATCCGGCCGCCTTCTACAATTCGGAGTCGGGCCTGGGCTACGATGGCGGCCGTGTGTTCCTCAGCGGCGAGGAATCAGGCGTCGAAGGCCGCGCGTTCGCTCACGTCGCAAGCGGGTCTGAAGCGGGCAATTCGTACGAGCTGGCCTGGATGGGCAACCTTGCCTATGAGAACCTCGTCGCCAACGCCCACACCGGAGACAAGACCGTGGTCGCCGTAACCGACGACGGCACCGGCGGACAGGTCTACTTCTACGTCGGCGACAAGCAGGCGGACGGCAACGCCATCGAAAAGGCCGGCCTGATGGGCGGGCACTTGTTCGGCGTCAAGGTCGACGAGCTGGCGTCGTCGCCGAATGCCACCGATCCTCATCCGCTCGGCGCCGACGACGGCTCGGCCTTCTCCCTGGTCGATCTGGGCGACGTCAGCGGCAAGACCGGCGC
Organism: Pseudomonadota bacterium; assembly: GCA_023436825.1. Next base: position 18,203 of record JAEZHS010000585.1, read on the forward strand.
CGAGCTCGAAGCCGCCAGCCAGGCGGCCGGAGTCACCTCGTTCCTGCGGCCGGAAGATGGAGCCTGGGACACCGTCAGCCACAACCGGTTCTATTTCGTGACGACCAACGCGTTCAACCAGCCGACTCAGCTCTGGGCGATGGATTTCAAGGACGCGTCCAACCCCGCCCTCGGCGGCACCATCAAGCTTCTGGTGAACGGCGATGAGAACGGTGCCGACCATCCGCAGATGTTGGACAACATCGCGGTGACGGCCCAGGGCAAGGTGATCCTGCTGGAGGACGTGGGCAACAACGCCCACTTGGGCAAGGTCTGGGAGTACGATCCCGCGACCGACCAGCTCAGCCAGATTGCGCAGCATGACCCGGCCCGCTTCCAGTCAGGCGCCGCCAACTTCCTTACGCAGGACGAGGAAGCGTCCGGAGTCATCGACATCTCGCACATCCTGGGCAATGCCGGCGAAAACGTGTACTTGGTGGACACCCAGGCCCACTATGCGAACGGCACCGAACTGGTCGAGGGCGGCCAGCTCCAGATCATCCACGACTACCTGCTGTAGGCGCCTGTTCCGGCTATCCGGCGAGCGAACCTTTGAACCTCAGAGCGGCGACGACTCCGTATCGGAGACGTCGACCGCGATCGCGCGGGCTAGGGCGGCAAGCGGGCCGCCATAACGCTCTCCCGCGGCGGCGTCCGTCATCGACGAACGCGTGAAACGCATGGAAATGCAGCCGAGCACGCGCGGGCCGTTGCAGACCGGCACTGCGATGCCCTGCAGCCGCCCGGGCATTGTCGAGAAGGCATGGCCGTCGCGACGGATGCGTGCGAAGGCGGCGGCGAGGCTCGCGCTGCGGCGCACGCCGAGCTCGCGCAGCATGTCGCGGCGCTCCTCGTCCGGGCAGAAGGCGAGCCAGGCGCGGCCGAGCGCGCCGTCGAGGACCGGACTGCGCCGCTGCAGGGCCGAGCGCTCGAAGGACATCGGACTCTGCGGCGCCGTCGAATAGCGGATGGTGATGGCGCGGTGGCTGATCGTCCCAAGATAGAGCGGCCAGCCGTGCCGGCGCGTGAACTGGCGCATGTGCGGGGCGGCGACGTCGACGAAGTGGTCGACGAAGCGGATTCCCTGGGCGAGACCCAGCACGCGGTCGGTGAGGCGATAGCCGATATTGCGTGAGACCTGGGTCACGTAGCCCAGGTCCATCAGCGTCTTGAGCAGACGCACGACGGTTGGGCGCGGCAGGCCGGTTTCGCCCGCCAGCGCGGCGATGGTGCCGTGCGGCCGGCGGCTCAGCGCCTCGAGGACGGCGAAACTGCGGCGCACCGGCTCTATCATGCCGGGAACGCTATTCCGTATTACGGACTCTGTCGACATTGCTGCAGAATTGCCGGGTCGGTCGCAGTAGTCTCGTCGCCAAGAACAAGAGGAAACATGCTCAGCAGACGACGTCTCGTCGCGGCAGGGCTCACCGCTTCGCTGGCTGCGCCGGCGCTGGTGACGCCGGCCATCGTACGGGCGCAGAAATTCCCGTCGGGCCGGGTGACCATGGTCGTGCCTTTTCCGGCCGGCGCCGCCACCGATCTCAGCGCGCGCGTCTATTCGGAGAAGCTGTCGGCGCTCTGGGGGCAGCCGGTCGTGATCGACAACAAGGGCGGCGGCAACGGCATTCCGGCGGCGGAATCCGTGGCGCGTGCCAAGCCTGACGGCCTCACCCTCTTTGCCACCTCGGCGATGACCCAGGCCGTCAATCCCGCGATCTACGACAAGCTGCCCTACGATCCGATCGAGAGCTTCGAGGCGATCACGCGCATGGGCACCTCGCCCTTCGTGCTGCTGGTCGACCGGAACAGCCCGATCAACACGGCGGCCGAGCTGACGGCCAAGCTCAAGGCCGAGCCGGGCAGGCACAACTACGGCGCCGGCGCCCTGCCGGCGCGCGTCGCCTCCGAGCTCTACAAGCTCGCGGCCGGTGTCGAGGCCGTCTATGTCGGCTACAAGAGCAATCCGCAGGCGATCCCCGACGTGCAGAGCGGGTTGCTGACCTTCATGATGATCGACACGGTCAACGCCAAGGTTGCCATGGACCGCGGTGCGCTGAAGGGCCTGTTCGTGACCGACAGCGAGCGCTATGCCGCCGTGCCCGACATGCCGACGGCGGCGGAGGCGGGGCTGCCCGAGGTGCTGCTGACGACCTGGACAGGCTTCTACGCCCTAGGGGCACGCCGCGTGAGATCGTGGACGGCATCAATGCCGACATCCGCAAGGTCGCGGCCATGCCCGAGGTGCTGGAGCGGCTCGCCGCCATCGGCGGGGTTCCGAAGCTCATGAGCCCGGCGGAATTCGCCGCCTTCACTGCCTCGGAAAAGGCGCGCTGGGGCAAGATCATCCAAAGCGCCAATATCAAGCTGGAGTAGGAGACAGCCATGCAAGGATCGCTGCGCGGCAACGCCGGCCCCCGCTACCGGCACACGGCCGATGAAAGTACGCCGTACGAGACCATCGCCATCGACAAGCTGACGCCGATCATCGGCGCGGAGATCAGCGGCATCGACCTCAGCCAGCCGCTTTCGAATCGCCAGCACGACGAACTGCACCGCGCGCTCGCCGAGAACCTGGTGATCTTCTTTCGCGACCAGCACATCACGCCCGACCAGCACCTGGCCTTCGGCCGGCTGTTCGGCGACCTGCACGTCCATCCCGCTGCGCCGCACGAGGCGGGCAAGCCCGAGCTGATGATCATCCACGCCGACAAGGATTCGCCGCGCGCCAACGGCGAAGGCTGGCACACCGACGTGAGCTGCGATCCCGAGCCGCCGATGGGCAGCATCCTCTACATCAAGCAGTGCCCGCCCAAGGGCGGCGACACCCTGTTCGCCTCGATGTATGCCGCCTATGAGGCGCTGTCGGACCGCATGAAGACCTATCTCGAGGGCATGACCGCCATTCATGACGGCGAGCAGGTCTATCGCGGCCTCTACAGGAACTACGGCGTTGCCGACAAGCCGCAGTATCCTCGCGCCGAGCATCCGGTCATCCGCACCCATCCGGTGACGGGCAAGAAGGCGCTGTACGTCAATCGCGGCTTCACCCGCGCCCTGGTCGGCGTGCCGCGCGACGAGGGCGACGGCATCTTGCGCTATCTCTACGAGCACATGGAGAATCCGCTGTTCCAGTGCCGCTTCCGCTGGCGCGAGAACTCCATCGCCTTCTGGGACAACCGCTGTGTCCAGCACCGCGCGATGTGGGACTACTGGCCGCATACGCGCAGCGGAAACCGGGTTACAGTAGCGGGCGACAAACCCTACTGACGTCGGCTCCCTCTTCGGGGCCGACCACCCGAAGAAGGCCGTTTCTTGTTAGTGATCTTCGACTGCGACGGCGTGCTGGTCGACAGTGAGCCACTCGCCTGCGCCAGCTTTTCCCGCGCGCTCAAGGCCCAGGGCCTCGACTGGTCGGTCGAGGAGACGATGCGCCGGCTCATGGGGCTGTCGCTCAAGACCAGCCTCGAGATCTGCGCGGCCGAGCTCGGTCGAGAGCTGCCTGGCGACTTCCTGGAGAAGATGCAGGCGGTCACCTACCAGACCTTTCGCGACGCGCCGCTGCAGGCCGTGGCCGGCGTGAAGGATGCGGTGACGGCGCTGCAGGCCGCCGGCCTCGATACCTGCGTGGCAAGCTCGGGGGCGCCGGAGAAGATGCGCTTCACGCTCGGCCTCACCGGCCTATGGGACCTGTTCGACGGTCGCATCTTCAGTGCGAGCCAGGTGCCGCGCGGAAAACCGTTCCCTGATCTCTTCCTGCACGCCGCCATCAGCATGAACGTGCAGCCGTTCGATTGCGTGGTCGTCGAAGACTCTCTGCCCGGCGTGCAGGCGGCGCGCGCTGCCGGCATGAAGGCGTTGGCCTATGCTGGCGAGCCCTACGCCAACCGCGACGCCCTGCAAAAGGCGGGCGGGCAGGTGTTCGACGACATGAAGCAGCTGCCCGGCCTGGTGCTGGCGTGACCGGCTCATGGTCCATGGGCAACGCCAGGCCTGAGCGCGTCGTCGTGGTCGGCGCCGGGATGTCGGGCCTGGTCGCGGCGCGGCTGCTGCATGACTCCGGCTTCGCCATCACCGTGCTCGAGGCGCGCAAGCGCATCGGCGGGCGGACCTGGACCGATGATTCACTGGGCGCACCGCTCGATCTCGGCGGCTCGTGGGTGCATGGCGTCGACGGCAATCCGCTGGCGCGGTGGTGCGACAAGCTCGGCATCGCGCTCGTCGAATCGCAAGGCGATCGCCTCCTGATCGACGATCGCGCGACGGCAACGACGCGCGAGGGCCAGCGTCGCCGCGCCGTGATGGGCCGCGTGGCCTTCAAGGCCGCCATCGAATGGGCGAGCTGGCGCAGCAAGGCGATGGCGCGCGTCTGGGGACCGCGCTCGATTTCGGTCAAGCAGGCGGTCGATCCGCTGCTGCATGCTTCGTGGTTGCCCGAGGTCGATAAGCTGGTCATCGGCACTTTCATCGAGATGTGCGAGGGCGTGCAGGGCGCGCCTTACGAGGCGGTGTCGGCCGAGGAGTGGTTTCCGACCGAGGGATTGGACCGCAACGCCCAGCCAAGGGGCGGCTTTCGCACCCTGATCGAGGACGCCGCCCAGAACATGGCGGTCCGCTTCGACGCCGCCGTCCAGCGCATCGTCTGGAGCGACGCCGGCGTGACGGCGATCCTGGCGAGTGGCGAGAGGATCGAGGCCGACCGCGCATTGATTACCGTGCCGCTCGGCCTCTTGCGCGCCGGCCTGCCCACCCTCGATCCGTTGCCGCCGGCCGAACAGCAACGGGCAATCGGCAGGCTGGGCTATGGCGCCGGCATTCTAGGCAAGATCTACCTGCGGTTCCCGAAACGCTTCTGGCCCGACCATCCCAAATGGTTCGGCCGGCTACCGGACTCGCCCGACAAGCGCGGCACCTTCAATACCTGGGTGAGCCATGAGCAGGAGACGGGGCAGCCGATCCTGCTCAGCTTCAGCAACGGGGCCACCGCCGCGCGGCTTGACCAGAAGGCCAGCGATGCTGAAGTAAAAGAGGTAGCGATGGCTTCGTTGCGCAAGATGTTCGGCGATGCCGTGGTCGAGCCGGAGGCGATGGTCTATCCGCGCTGGCTGAGCGACCCCTGGTCGCGCGGCGGCTATTCCTATCCCGGCGTCGGCAGCGCGCCGGAGGATCGCGAGGCGCATGCAAGGCCGCTCGGCCGGCGGGTGTTCTTTGCGGGAGAGGCGACAGAGCCGGTCGAGTATGGGACGGTCCACGCCGCCCTGTGGTCCGGCGAGCAGGCGGCGGAAGCGATCTTCAGGGTTGCCACCGGGACGGATGCGAAGACAGATGCACGGCCGTGGTCGGGCGCACGCACAGGCGCCGGGCGGCACAACGAAGGACTTTGAACCATGAACCTCGCCAACATCCTGTTCGTCCTGGTGATCATCTCGGGCCTCGCCACGCTCGGCATGCTGTTCGTCGGCCTGTTCAGCATGGCGCGCAACACCCAGGACACGGTCGAGGGCGGCAGGCGCAGCAACCGCTTCATGTGGTGGCGCGTGCGGCTGCAGTTCCTGACCATCATCCTGATCGTCCTCTGGTATCTTGCCAGCCGGAGCTGAACCGATGGTCACCTTGACCCGCATCTACACGCGCGGCGGCGATGCCGGCCAGACCTCGCTCGGCCGCGGCGAGCGCGTGGCCAAGCACGATTCGCGCGTCGAGGCCTACGGTACCGTCGACGAGGCCAACTCGGTGGTCGGCCTGGCGCGCAGCGCCATTTCCCGCATGACGCTGGGCGGGCAGCCCTATGCCGAGGCCGATGCCATGCTGGCCCGTATCCAGAACGACCTGTTCGATCTCGGCGCCGATCTCTGCACGCCCGAAGGCGAGGCCAGGCGCGGCGAGCAGGCGCTGCGCATCGTGGCTTCGCAGGTCGAGCGCCTGGAGCACGAGATCGACGCCATGAATGCCGAGCTCGAGCCGCTGAAATCCTTCATCCTGCCGGGCGGCAGCGACGCCGCCGCGTGGCTGCATCTCGCCCGCACCGTGGCGCGCCGCGCCGAACGGCGCATGACCCAGCTCGCCACCGAGCAGCCGGTCAACCCCGAGGCGATCAAGTACATCAACCGCCTGTCCGACCACCTCTTCGTGCTGGCGCGCCGGATGAACGACAACGGCGCCAATGACGTGCTGTGGGTGCCGGGCGGCAGCCGTTGACCGTACGATGACGGCAGAAGTCCGCGACGCGGAGATGGCCGATCATCCGGAATGGCACCGGATGTGGCTGGCCAATTGCGCTCACTACGGTGTTTCGATTCCGGCGATGGAAGACACGGAGCTCTGGCGGCGGATCATGGATCCCGACCATCCGGTGCACTGTCTGGTATGCGGCGCGTCTGCCGGTAATGGCTCGTTGCTCGGCTTTGCCAACTACGTGCTTCACCCACATACCTTCAGCGCCCGCATGGTCTGTCATCTGGAAGATCTTTGGATCGAGCCTTCTGCCCGCGGCGCCGGATGGGGAGGAAAGCTCATCGACGCGCTGGTCGCGCGAGGCCATGCTCGTGGATGGCGGCGGATCTACTGGCATACGGAAGGCGACAACACCGCGGCGCGCCGCCTGTACGACCGCGTCTCCCGGCTCACCAACTTGGTCCGCTACGACATCTCCCTGCCGGGATGATGCCGCAGCCGCATCCCATGGTTGCCGGTTGGAGCCCACCAGCTGCTACAAGCTGTTGAAAAAACGGAGAAAAACGTCCCGCCCTGCGATTTTGTGCAGTGCGCCATAGCCTTGACATAGTCGGCTGAACACCCCTACACGAAAACCCCTTTGCTGGACGGTCGGTCCGGCGGCAACTCACCTATAGGCGCAACGCGATGAAAGTGCTGGTCGCGGTCAAGCGGGTCATCGACTACAACGTCAAGATCCGCGTCAAGGCCGACAACACGGGCGTCGAGACGGCGAACGTCAAGAT
>JAEZHS010000635.1 GCA_023436825.1 Pseudomonadota bacterium
GTCCGGAAGAGCATGAGCGTGCTCTTAGTCCGGCCGATTCGCCGAAACCTTCGCGACGTCAAACCCGTAGACGCGGGCGGTGTTGCCGCCGACGATCTTGGCCTGCTCATCGTCGGGAACGCCGGCCAGGATCTCCGACAGGATCTTGCGCGACTGGGGGAACGTCGACTCGCTGTGAGGATAGTCCGAGCCCCACATCATGTTGTCGACGCCGATGACGTCGCGCAGGCGGATGCCGATGGCGTCCTCCTGGAAGCTCAGCACGACGTTGCGATGGAAGAAGTCGCTCGGCGTCATGCCATCCTTGAAGCGGTAGATCGCCTCACCGTGACGCTCGCGGTACGTATAGTCCATCGAGGAAAGCACATGTGGCACCCATGACAGCTCGAACTCGACGATGGCGAGCGTGAGCTTCGGGTGACGCTCGAAGACGCCGGAGAAGATCAGGTCGCACATCGAGAGCGCGGGATAATGGGCCTTGGTCGAGCGGCTGCTGGCGTCGCGCAGGGTCTTCTCGCCGAAGCCGCGGATCTTGCCCTGCCGCCGCGTGGCCGTGTGCAGGCTGATCGGCAGGCCGAGCGCCGCGGCGGCCGCCCAGAACGGCTCGTACTCGGGCTGGTCGTAGCGCCGGTCTTCCAGGGGATACTCGGTGATCATCGCGCCGGCGAGACCAAGGTCGGCCGCCCGCTCCAGTTCCTTGATCCCTTCCTGGACATCGTCCAGGTTGATCATGGCGATGCCCTTGAGCCGCGCGGGATCGGCGCGGCAGAACTCGGCCAGCCAGTCGTTGTACGCGCGGAAGATGGCGGACATCAGAGCCGAGTCGGCCAGCCTGAAATAGAACAGCCCCTGCGAGGGATAGAGCACCTCGCCCGCCACGCCGTCGAGCGCCATGTCCTTGAGATGCTGCCGGGGATCCCACCCGCCGCTATGCACGTCTTCCAGGCGCCCCTGGGCGGAGATGGGCTCCGGCGCCTCGAACCGCGCCCCGGCGTTCGAGATCAGGCCGATGCCGGACAGGACCTGGTCCGCCTCGACCACGATCTGGTCGGCGCCGTCGATGCGCTCGATGCGCGGCGCGCGATCCCGGAACGCCGCATCGATGCGGGTCTGCCAGAGATCGGCAGGTTCGAAGACGTGTGAATCGGACGAAAGAACCAGAGGCGACACCGGCACCTCCTCTCACTTGAGGGGGCAACAGCTTTGGCAAGCGCGGTATCGACGTCAAGGTAGGCGCGGCATTTGACCGGTACCTTCGGACCGAACGGCGGTCCCCGGCCCTGCCCGGCGGCTTGTCCGCCGCAGCCCATGACACTGCGCGTTCCGTCGCGCACCAGCGGCGACTGCATCTCGCGGCGCCAGCAGGAGGACAAGGACGGCAACTCCCGCGGCAGCCAGAACCAACCCGCAAGCCCCACGGATGACTTGCTGCCCGTCGATGGAGAGCTTGCCCGAACGCGAATACACTGGCCAACGCCGGGTTTGCAGGCGCGGAGCTGCGCCTGGGCCAGCGCTCGGAGGCAACGATGAAATTGCGACTGGTTGCATTGGCGCTCGTCGTCACCTCCTTCGCCTGTCAGGCGGCCGCTCAGCAACTGCCCGGAGCGAGCGCGGCGGCCGAGGCGGCGCTGCGCCGCGGCGAATGGCCGGCCTATGCCGGCACCAACGGATCCTTGCGGTGGTCGCCGCTCGACCTGATCAACAAGGACAATGCCGGCAAGCTCGAGGTGGTGTGGCGCTGGCGGTCGCCGGATCACGATCTGCGCGCAATCGGGATCAAGGCGTCGGCACCGTTCAGCTACGAGTCGACTCCGATCATGATCGGCAGGACCCTGTACGCCAGCACGTCGCTGTCGCAGGTCGCGGCGATCGATGCCGCTACCGGCAAGACCCAATGGGTCTTCGATCCGCGCGCCTACGACACGACCGAACAGCCGGCCAATCTCGGCTGGACCAACATGGGCGTCGCCTACTGGAAGAGCGGCGACGACGAACGCATCCTGATCCTCACGGGCGATGCGTTCCTGGTCGCGGTAGACGCGCAGACCGGCCGGCCGGTCGAGACGTTCGGCAGCAACGGCCGGATCGACCTCACCCAGGGACTTCATCGCGCCTTCCCGCGCCAGGTCTACACCAGCCAGGCGCCGCCGCTGGTCGTGGGCGACGTTGTCGTCGCCGGTTCGTCGATCTGGGATTTGTGGCCCAACCATCTTCCGGCGCCGGGCGATGTCCGCGGCTTCGATGTGCGCACCGGGAAGCTGCTGTGGACGTTCCACACCATCCCGCAGGCGGACGAGCCGGGAGTGGAGACATGGGAGCAGGACTCCTGGCGGCGCACGGGCAACGCCAACGTCTGGGCGCCGATGAGCGCGGACGAAGAGCTGGGATACGTCTACCTTCCCGTCAGCACGCCCTCCAACGACTACTATGGCGGCCATCGGCCGGGCAACGGGCTGTACAGCGAGAGCCTCGTCTGTCTCGACGCCAGGACGGGCCGCAAGGTCTGGCACTTCCAGGTCGTGCGACATGGTCTGTGGGACTACGACCTGCCGGCGGCGCCGAACCTGGTCGACATCGTCGTCGATGGCCGGCCGGTCAAGGCGGTGGCGCAGGTCACCAAGCAGAACTTCGTCTTCGTTTTCGACCGCGTCACCGGCAAGCCCGTCTGGCCGATCGAGGACCGGCCCGCGCCGCCCTCCTCGGTCAGGGGCGAGCGCGCAGCGGCGACACAGCCCTTCCCGACGCGGCCAGCACCCATCGACATCCAGGGCCTCCGGGAAGAGGACCTGGTCGATTTCACGCCGGAGGTCCGGGCGGAAGCCGTCGAGATCCTGCGTCGCTACGACCATGGGCCGCTCTACACGCCGCCGACCGAGCGCGGCACCGCCACCAATCCCGGGATCGGTGGCGGCGCCAACTGGCCGGGCGCGGCCGTCGATCCGGAAACAGGCATGCTCTATGTCGAGACGCATCGCGTGCCGTTCGTCATCGCCTTGCGCAGGCCGATGCCCTTCGAGCAGGAATACGACTACATCGGCAGTCCCCGCCCCTTGTTTGGTCCGCGCGGCCTCCCGATCCTGAAACCGCCCTACTCCAGCCTGGTCGCGATCGACATGAATACCGGCGAACAGCGCTGGCGGATTCCCCTGGGCATCGGCCCGACCGACAATCCCATCGTCCGGTCGCTGGGGATCAAGGAGCGTCTCGGCAATCCCTATACGAAGGGATGGGCCCTGGTCACCCGGTCCCTGCTGTTCGCCGTTCAATCCGGCGTTCTCGGAAGTGTATTGCCGTCATCGACCGGCTTTGGGCGCACCTACGGCGTGACAGAACAGGACACCAACCTCTGGGTCTACGACAAGGCGACAGGCGAGCTGCTGGCGGAGATTCCCGTGGGCAGCAACGCCAGCGGCGCCCCGATGACCTACCTGCTCGACGGCCGGCAGTACATCGTGTTTCCCGTGGGCGGCGGCCGGAACCTTCCCGAGGAACTGGTCGCCGTCGGCCTGCGGCGAGGCGACTAGTCTGTCGCCCCCCTGGATACTTGATACGACCCTACTGTCATGTGTGGACGGCCCCCGTTTCGCAAGGGGTTTATCAGCATCTTTTGGCGAGAAGTAGGAGCGGTCATGTGTCCGGCCTGTTTGTGCGGCCGATCGATGAGCCGCTGGCCTCGATGGAATAC
>JAEZHS010000648.1 GCA_023436825.1 Pseudomonadota bacterium
GTCCGGAAGACCATGACGCGTCACTGGAGTCGCGCGTCCCCAGTATATGAGCAGAATATGTAAATTCCATTTATCATATATTTGAAGTGTGCACATCGCATGCCCATGCTGGCGGCGCTTCGCTACCGGAGACGCCGCTATGACCGCCCTGCTCGCCGCCAGCCTCTCGGCCCTGATGATCTTCACCGCCCTGCTGTCGGGCGTGTTCGGCATGGCGGGCGGCCTCATCCTGATCGGCGTGCTGCTGGTGGTCATGCCCCTGCCGCAGGCCATGGTGCTGCACGCCGTGACGCAGATGGCCTCCAACGGCTGGCGCGCCTTCCTGTGGTGGCGCCACATCGAGTGGAAGATCGCGGCGGCCAGCATCGTCGGCAGCCTGCTCTCGGTCGGCCTGTGGTCGCTCTGGCTCTACGTGCCCGACCGGGCGGTGGCGCTGCTGCTGCTCGGCATCTCGCCCTTCATCGTGCGCGCGATCCCCGACAGCGTGCTGCCGCGCAACCTCGGCCCCGGCCAGATGCTGGGCGGCAGCGCCATCTGCATGATGCTGATGCTGGTCGCGGGCGTCACCGGCCCGCTGCTCGACACGCTGTTCCTGCGCACGACGCTCGAGCGCAAGCAGATCATCGCCACCAAGGCCGCCTGCCAGCTCTTCAGCCACAGCCTGAAGCTCGTCTACTTCGGCGCGCTGATCGACCAGGCGGGATCGGTCGAGCCGTGGTTCCTCGCCATCGCCGTTGCCTCGTCGATGATCGGCACCTCGCTTGGCAAGCTCCTGCTCGAGAAGCTCTCGGACAAGCAGTTCCGCGTCTGGTCGAACCGCCTCATCACCACCATCGCGACCTACTATGTCGGCTACAGCCTGGTCCTGATGGCGCGCCTCGCCTGAACAGTCTCTTCCTCCCCATGGATCCACCCGGGGAGGCGGCGGAGGGGTTGCGAGCCATCGTTGCGGGTGCTCGTGACCCCTTCGGCTTTCATGCTCTACAATGGCCCCGTGGCCATTCCCCCAGGTTTTCGCAAGCTCACCGAAGCATCCGGTTTCGCCGCGGCCAACGGCCCGTGGTTCGAGAAGATCGACGGCGACCGCGCCATCCGCGGCTTCTTGCCCGGCCCGCAGCACGCCAATGCACTCGGCATCGTGCATGGCGGAATGCTGGCGGCCTTCCTCGATTCGGCGATGGGCACGGCCGTCTTGCACACGCTGAAACGCAGAGCAGTGACGGTGCGCCTGTCGCTCGACTATCTCGGCCCCGGCCGCGTCGGCCAGTGGCTGCAGGCCGAAGGCGAGATCGTCGGCCACGACGAACATGTGGCGCAGGTGAGGGGCCGTCTCTATGGTCCGCGCCACGAGGTGTTGACGGGACTGGGCGTGTTCGCGTTGCTGAGCCGTCAGCGCCCGCACACGTCTCGGCGTTAGGTTGGGCAATTGCTCATCAGCGTAGTATATGATCACATTGAAAGTTGCTCACCCAGGCGATGATGCGGCCACATCTCATCATTTTCGACTGCGATGGCGTGCTGATCGACAGCGAGATCTTGAGCTGCCGCTGCCTGTGCGAAGCCCTGGCAGGCTGTGGCATCGAGATCGGCCTGGAGGAAACCCTTGACCTTTTTCTCGGGCGCAGCCTGGACGCCGTGCTCGACCATTACCGAGCTCTCGGACGATCCATTCCCCGGCAATTTCCGGCCGAGCTGATGGCAAAAGTGCAGGAGACCTTCCGCGCCGCCCTTTGCCCCATCGAAGGCGTCGGGCCGGTGCTGGAGGGCCTGCAAATGCCGCACTGCGTTGCCTCCTCCAGCGCGCTTGATCGGGTGTCTCTCTCGCTGTCCCTGACCGGTCTTGCCCAGCACTTCGGCGACCGGCTCTATACCGCGCAGATGGTGGACCATGGCAAGCCGGCTCCCGATCTCTTTCTGTATGCCGCTCGGCGCATGCAGGCCGACCCGGCGCGCACGCTCGTGATCGAGGACAGCGTGAGCGGCGTGCGGGCGGCCAAGGCCGCCGGCATGACGGTCTGGGGATTTGTCGGCGGCAGCCACTATCGCGGCCGCGACGGCGCCGCCAAGCTGTGCGAAGCGGGGGCTGACCGGGTGTTTGCGCGCATGGCCGACTTCTGGCCAGCCGATCGGTAGAGGTCATGGCGATTTCCGACAATGACAAGACACGTCTCGACGAGGCGGCGCGGGCCGGCTGGCTCTATTTTATCGCCGGCCATACGCAGGATGAAATCGCCAAGGCGCTGAAGATCTCGCGCGCTTCGGCGCAGCGTCTAGTCTCGCTCTGTCTCGCCGAGCGGCTGATCACCTTTCGCCTGGAACATCCGATCTCGGCCTGCATGGAATTGGCGGCCCGGCTCAGGGACCAGTTCCATCTCGCCTGTTGCGAGGTCGTGCCGACCGACCCTGCCGCCCCGCTGGCTGCCACCGGCATCGCCGAACGCGCCGCCACCATCCTGGAAGCGACCCTGCGCACGGAGAAGCCGACGATCGTCGCCTTGGGCACGGGCCGTGCCGTACGCGCCGCGGTCGAGCGGGTGTCCCAGATCGATTGTCCCAATCACCAGATCGTATCGCTGGTGGGCAACATCTCGACCGATGGCTCGGCGAGCTCCTTCGACACGGTCGGCCGGCTCGCCGACCGTACCAAAGCCCGGCACTATCCCATGCCGCTGCCGTTCCTGATGTCGTCCAGAAGCATCCTCGAGCAGATGCTGCGCATCGACTCGATCGCCAAGGTGAGGGCGGTCGCGGCCAAGGCCGATTTGCGCCTCGTCGGCGTGGGCCAGATGGACCAGGCGGCGCAGGTCTATGTCGACGGCTTCGTCTCGCGCGAGGAGCTGTTCGAGATGAGACGGCGGGGCGCCGTCGGCGAGCTGATCGGCTGGGCCTTCGATGCCGAGGGTGACGTCATCGAGGGCGGAACCAACGCCCGGCTCACCAGCATCGCCCTGCAGGTTCCCGCCCGCGGCCTGACCATCGGCGCCGCCGTGGGGCCGGCGAAGGTCGCGGCAATCAACGCGGCGTTGAAGGGCCGCCTGCTCAACGGGCTCATAACCGACGAAGCGACCGCCGGCGCGATCCTCCAGCGCTCGTGATCCACCCTTGACAGGGCGGGGGCTTGGTTTGAACATACGCCCAACGCGTGGGCATATGCTCAACGCGAGTCTTGGGAGGATACCGTGAAGCCATCACTTGGCGCCCTTCTGGGCGCGGCCATCCTGTCGATTTCGGCTCCCGCGATAGCAGAGACGCTGACCATCGCCACCGTGAACAACGGCGACATGATCCGCATGCAGGGACTGACCAACGACTTCACCGCCAAGAATCCCGACATCACCGTGAAGTGGGTGACGCTCGAGGAGAACGTGCTGCGCCAGCGCGTGACGACGGACATTGCCACCAAGGGCGGCCAGTTCGACGTGCTGACCATCGGCACCTACGAGGTGCCGATCTGGGCCAAGAAGGGCTGGCTGGTGCCGCTCGCCAATCTCGGTGCCGATTACGACGTGGCGGACCTGCTGCCCAAGATCCGCGATGCCGTGTCCGTCGATGGCAAGCTCTACGCCGCGCCGTTCTACGGCGAGAGCTCGATGATCATGTATCGCACCGACCTTTTCCAGAAGGCCGGGCTGACGATGCCCGAGAAGCCGACCTGGGACTTCGTGATCGACGCCGCCAAGAAGCTCACCGACAAGTCGGCCGGCGTCTACGGCATCTGCCTGCGCGGCAAGGCCGGCTGGGGCGAGAACATGGCCTTCCTGACGGCGATGGCCAATTCCTACGGCGCGCGCTGGTTCGATGAGAAATGGCAGCCGCAGTTCGACAAGCCGGAGTGGAAGAAGACGCTCACGACCTATGTCGACCTGATGAAGGCGGCGGGCCCGCCGGGCGCCAGCTCCAACGGCTTCAACGAGAACCTCGCCTTGTTCAATGCCGGCAAGTGCGCGATGTGGATCGATGCCACGGTCGCGGCCTCCTTCGTGACCAATCCCAAGGACTCGAGGGTGGCCGACAAGGTCGGCTTCGCCATGGCGCCGAACGCCGGCCTCGGCAAGAACGCCAACTGGCTGTGGGCCTGGAACCTCGCCATTCCGGCCGGCTCCAAGAAGGTGCCTGCCGCCGAGAAGTTCATCGGCTGGGCGACCAGCAAGGACTACGCCAAGCTCGTCGCCGCCAAGGAGGGATGGGCGAACGTTCCGCCGGGAACGCGCACGTCGCTCTACCAGAATCCGGAATACCAGAAGGTGGCGCCGTTCGCCAAGCCGACGCTTGCCTCGATCGACGCCGCCGATCCCAACAAGCCGACGGTGCAGCCGGTGCCCTATGTCGGCGTGCAGTACGCGGCGATCCCGGAGTTCCAGGGTATCGGCACCGCCGTCGGCCAGCAATTCTCCGCGGCGTTGTCGGGGGCCTCGACAGTCGACGCGGCGCTCGCCGCCGCGCAATCCTCGACCGAACGCGAAATGAAGCGCGCCGGCTACATCAAGTGACGCATCTGCAGTCATCGGATCGCTGCGGCGATCCGATGACCGCCTCGTCCGCTGCCCCTTCGCTCCGCTGACGGCGACTTTCGATGGCGACCCAACAGACGCAAGTCCTCGCCCGTGGCCTGTTGACGCCGGCCGTCGCGCTGCTGTTGGTGTGGATGATCGTGCCGCTGGCGATGACGATCTATTTCTCGACGTTGCGCTACAGCCTGCTCGACCCCGGATCCGAAACCTTCATCGGCCTGGACAACTTCCGATACTTCCTCACTGACCCCGCCTTCCTGGCGTCGCTTCAGAACACCCTCGTGCTGGTGGGCTCGGTGCTGGCGCTGACGATCGTCCTCGGCGTTCCCTTGGCGCTGCTGCTCGACCAGCCGGTGATCGGGCGCAACATCGTGCGGTTGATGGTGATCGCGCCGTTCTTCGTCATGCCGACCGTGAGCGCGCTGGTCTGGAAGAACCTGCTGCTGCATCCGGTCTCGGGGATGCTGTCGTGGCTCTCGACCTTGGTCGGCGTCACGCCGATCGACTGGTTCAACGATGCGCCGATGCTCGCCATCATATTGATCGTGGCCTGGCAGTGGCTGCCTTTCGCGACCCTCATCCTGCTCACCGCCCTGCAGTCGCAGGACGAGGAACAGAAGGAGGCGGCCGAGATGGACGGCGCGGGCGCCTTCAGCACGTTCCTCCACCTCACCCTGCCGCATCTGGCGCGGCCGATCACGGTCGTCATCCTGATCGAGACGATCTTTCTCCTGACGGTGTTCGCCGAGATCTTCGTGACGACCGGCGGTGGCCCCGGCCTGCAGACGACCAACATCGCCTTCCTGATCTACTCCCAGGCGCTCATCCAGTACGACGTCGGCAGCGCCTCGGCCGGCGGGCTGGTCGCGGTCGTGATCGCCAATATCCTGGCCTTCTTCCTCGTCCGCGTCGTCGGACGGAACCTCGAGGCCTAGACGATGGCACGCCGGGTCACGGTGAGGCGCATGGTCGTGTCCACGGTCGCGGCGTGGTTCTTCGGCGGCCTGATATTCTTTCCCATCCTGTGGATGGTCCTCACCAGCTTCAAGACCGAGCTCGAGGCGTTCACCATACCGCCGTCATTCCTGTTCTTCGAATGGACGACGGAGAACTACGCCACGGTGCAGGAACGCAGCGACTATTTCCATCACGCCCTGAACTCCATCATCATCGCCGGCGGTTCGACCGTGATCGCGGCCCTGATCGCAGTGCCGGCGGCCTGGTCGATGGCCTTCGCGCCGACGAAGCGGACCAAGGACATCCTGCTCTGGATGCTGTCGACCAAGATGATGCCTGCCGTCGGCGTGCTGGTGCCGATCTATCTGCTGTTCAAGAATTTCGACCTGCTCGACACCCGCAGCGGGCTGGTTGCCATCCTCTGCCTCGGCAACCTGCCGATCGTCATCTGGATGCTCTTCACCTACTTCAAGGAAATCCCGCGCGACATCCTCGAGGCGGCGCGCATGGATGGCGCAACCATCCGGCGCGAGCTCACCTATGTACTGTTGCCGATGGCCGTTCCCGGCATTGCCTCGACGCTGCTGTTGAACCTGATTCTGGCGTGGAACGAGGCCTTCTGGACGCTGAACCTGTCGACCTCCAAGGCGGCGCCGCTCACGGTGTTCATCGCCTCCTACTCGAGTCCCGAGGGCCTGTTCTGGGCGAAGCTGTCGGCCGCGTCGACAATGGCCATTGCCCCGATCCTCGTCCTCGGCTGGTTCAGCCAGCGTCAGCTCGTTCGCGGCCTGACTTTCGGCGCTGTCAAATAGGGGCGAAAAGACATGGGCCAGATCACGCTCCAGGGAGTCCACAAGTCCTTCGGCCAGCTCGAGATCATCAAGGATGCCAATCTCGACATCGCTGACGGCTCGTTCGTGGTCTTCGTCGGTCCCTCCGGTTGCGGCAAGACCACGCTGCTGCGGCTGATCGCCGGCCTCGAGGACGTGACGGGGGGACAGATCCTGATCGACGGCCAGAACGTGGTGAACGTGCCGCCGGCCAAGCGCGGCCTGTCGATGGTCTTCCAGTCCTACGCGCTCTATCCGCATATGAGCGTGCGCGGCAACATCGCCTTCGGCCTCAAGATGGCGGGCCTGCCGCGCCCCGAGATCGACCGCAAGGTGGCCGCCGCGGCGGCGACGCTCAATCTCACGCCCTATCTCGATCGCAAGCCGCGCGAGCTCTCCGGCGGCCAGCGCCAGCGGGTCGCGATCGGCCGCGCCATCGTGCGCGAACCCAAGGCTTTCCTGTTCGACGAGCCGCTCAGCAACCTCGATGCCGCGCTCCGCGTGCAGATGCGCATGGAAGTCACCCGGCTGCAGAAGCAGCTGGCGACGACCGCGATCTATGTCACCCATGACCAGGTCGAGGCCATGACCATGGCCGACCGCATCGTGGTGCTGAACGCTGGTCGGGTCGAACAGTACGGCTCGCCGCTGGAGCTGTACGAGCGGCCGGCCAACCTGTTCGTCGCGGGCTTCATCGGCTCGCCGAAGATGAACTTCGTCTCCGGCGTGCCCGCCGACCAGCACGGCGCCGCGACCATCGGCATCCGACCCGAGCACTTGCGCATCGCGCGCGCCGGTGAGGGTGGGGGTGAGGGCTGGCCGGGCACGGTGTCGGTCGCCGAGCATCTCGGCAGCGACACCTTCCTTTATGTCGATGCCGGCGCGCTCGGACTGCTGACCGTGCGTGGCATCGGCGAGATCCATCTCAAGGGCGGCGATCGCGTGTGGCTGTCACCCGATCCCGCCCGGCTGCATCGCTTCGACAAGGACGGAATGGCCATCCGCCAATGAACGGCGGCGATCCACAACGGGAAGGCGCGTATGTATATCGAAAAGTTCAAGCTCGACGGCCGCATCGCCGTCGTGACCGGCGGCGGGCAGGGCATCGGTCTTGCCTGCGCGGAGGCGCTGGGTGAGGCTGGCGCCCGGCTCGTCGTCGCCGATCGTGATGCCAAGGTGGCCGACTCCGGTTGCGCCGGACTGAAGGCCAAGGGCTACACTGCCGAAGCGGTCGTCATGGACGTCACCGATTCGGCGCAGGTGGCGCATGTGGCGGCCGAGCTCACAAAGCGGCACGGCAAGGTCGACATCCTGGTCAACAACGCCGGCATCGCCCGCAGCGAAACGCCGGCGGAAAAGGTCGCCGACGAGCACTGGCTGAATGTCATCGACGTCAACCTCAACGGCACCTTCTGGTGCTGTCGTGCGTTCGGCCGACACATGCTCGAGGCTGGGGCTGGCGCCATCGTCAATATCGGCTCGATGTCGGGCTTCATCGTCAACAAGCCGCAGGAGCAGTGCTACTACAACGCCTCCAAGGCCGCGGTGCACCATCTCACCAGGTCGCTCGCCGCCGAGTGGGGCGCCCGCGGCGTGCGGGTCAATGCCGTGGCACCGACCTACATCGAGACCCCCCTGAATGCCTTCGTCCGCAACAATCCGCCGATGTACCAGGCCTGGATCGGCGGCACGCCGATGGCCCGCATGGGCCGGGTGGATGAAGTGGCCTCAGTCGTGCTGTTCCTGGCGTCGGATGCGGCCAGCCTGATGACCGGCAGCGTCGTCCTCGTCGATGGCGGCTATACTTGCTGGTAGGCTCGCCCGAAGCTGGCGGGCTTGCCCGGAGCTAAGGGGTCGCAATGAGGCAAGCCTTCATCGGCGTCGACGTCGGGACATCTAGCGCCCGGGCCGGTGTGTTCGACGAACGGGGCACGCTGCTGGCGACTGCCCGCCATGCCATCACGCTTTGGCACGAGGCGGGCAACGTCGTCGAACAATCGTCGTCCGAGATCTGGTCGGCCTGCATCGCCGCGGTGCGCGCTGCGATGATCGAGAGCGACCTGCCGCCGTCGGCCATCGCCGGTTTGGGCTTCGATGCGACGTGTTCGCTCGTGGTGGTCGATGGCGGCGCCAACGCGCTCACGGTCAGCCCGTCCGGCGAGGCGCGGCGCAATGTGATCGTCTGGATGGATCATCGCGCCACGGCCGAAGCGCGCGCCGTCAACGACACCCAGGACGATGTCCTGCGCTATGTCGGCGGGTCGATCTCGCCAGAAATGGAGATTCCCAAGCTGCTCTGGCTGAAGCGTCATCTGCCATCGACTTACGATGGCGCCGGCCATTTCTTCGACCTCGCCGACTTCCTCTCGTTCAAGGCGACCGGATCGACGGCGCGCTCGATGTGCACGTTGACCTGCAAGTGGAACTTTCTCGCTCATGAGGAACGCTGGAGCCGGCGCTATCTCGATCGCGTCGGCCTGGGCGACCTGGCGCTGGGCGACTATGCGCGAATTGGCCGGCAGATCGTCGCCCCGGGAACCGCATTGGGCGCCGGCCTGTCGGCATCCGCCGCCCAGGAGCTCGGGTTGCTCGAGGGCACGCCGGTCGGCGCGTCGCTGATCGACGCCCACGCCGGTGGCATCGGCACGATCGGCGGGCGCGCGAAAACCGGGGGGCCGGTCGAGGTCCGCAAGCGGCTTGCCTACATCATGGGAACCTCGGCCTGCATCATGGCGACGACAAGCGAGCCCTGCTTCGTGCCCGGCGTATGGGGGCCCTACTATTCGGGCATGGTGCCCGGCCTTTGGTTGAACGAGGGCGGCCAGTCCGCGGCAGGGGCTGCAATCGATCATCTGATCGGATCGCACCCCGCCTACAAACAGGCCGTCGAGGCGGCGCGCACCGAGGGTCTCGACGTGCTGGGTTATCTCGAGCGGCGCGTCGTGTCGCGCTTCGTCCGTCTCGGTGACGCCGCGCGGCTGGCACGCGACATCCACGTGCTGCCGGAATTCCTGGGCAATCGCTCGCCCTATGCCGATCCGGAGTCGCGCGCCATCGTCTCGGGCCTCGATCTCGACGTCGATATCGGTGCTATGGAGCGGCTGTTCGTCGCCGGCCTCTGCGGTCTGGCCTATGGCCTGGCCGACGTCGTCGACGCCTTCCGCGCGCATGGCGTCGAGAGCGAGTTGATGGTGATCAGTGGTGGCGCCGCCCGCAGCGCCCTGGTGCGCCAGATCATGACCGACACCACCGGCCTCACCGTTGCCCTGCCCGAAACCCCGGAACCGGTGCTGCTGGGCGCCGCCATGCTGGGTGCCGTCGCGGCCAAGGCCTACGGATCGATCGGCGAGGCCATGACGTCGATGTCGGCGATGGGCTGGTCGAGCACGCCGACCGGGACCGAGATGGCGGCCTTCCACCAGGCCAAGCGGCGCGTTCATGGGTTGATGCGCCAGCTCGACCACGCAAGCCGTGCTGCCATGCGGGACGCCGGCGGCGCCTGCCACCCCTGAAGCGAGAGGGGGTGACCATGATGCTGAGCTGCGGTGATGCCCTGGTCGACTTCCTGCCGGTGGCGGCCGCGGATGGCCGCGATGCGCTCGTGCCGGCGGTCGGCGGATCCTGCCTCAACGTCGCCGTCGGCATGGCGCGGCTCGGGGTCGAGGCCGGATTCGTCGGCGGCATCTCGACCGATCTCTTCGGCCTCATGATCGCCGATCACGCCCAGGCCTCGCAGGTCGATCTGCGCTTTGCGACGCGCAGCGACCACCAGACCACGCTCGCCTTCGTGCGAACCGTTGCCGGCGAGCCGCAATACGCCTTCTATGACGAAGGAACGGCGTCGCGGAACTGGACCTATCGAAGCGGCTCCCTGCCGTTCGACAGGGTCGAGGCGATCCATGTCGGCTCGACAACGCTTGTCGATGAGCGGTCGGCGGCCGAGGCCTTCGCCCTCGTGCAGGAGGCGCGCGGGTCGGTCACCATCTCTTTCGATCCGAACTGTCGTCCCAACCTGGTGAGCGACAAGCGTCGCTATGTCGAGCGTATGGCTGCCTTCGCCCGGGCCGCGCACATCGTCCGCATGTCAGATGTCGATTTCGACTATCTTTATGGTGACGAAGAGCCCACGCGTCAGGCATCGGCCCTGCTCGCGGCGGGCGCCAGCCTGGTGATCATCACATGCGGCGCGAAGGGCGCGGAGGCCTGGCACAAGGCGGCGGGATCCGTTGTTGTGGCCGCGCCGGCCGGACCGGTGGTGGATACGATAGGTGCGGGCGACAGCTTTCAGGCGGCGCTCTTGTTTGCCTTGCAGGCCATGGGCCGAAGCGACACAGCCTCCCTGGCCGAAATGAGTGCCGACGAGCTTCGCCGCGCCTTGTCTTTCGCCGCTCACTGCGCGGCCATCACCTGCAGCCGTCCGGGTGCCGACCCGCCTCATCGCGCGGAAATTGCGGCCGACCTCGCCAGGCTCCTGCCCGCCCGCCCGTCGTGAGAGCCGGTAGCGCGGATGCGCGACCATCTCTATGGTCCGCGCCAACACGCTCAAACCCGGAGTTGGATCTTTGCTCGACGCGCAACGACTGGACGATCGGCCGCCCGAAGGTTTCCTGCGCATCGATTTCGACCGCGACCGGCACGAGACGACCTTCAACAGCCATATCGGCACGCTCTACGCCAAGCGCGGCGCCAAGGGCACGCGCGACGAGTTCGTGCTGGGCTTCCGCGTGCACCAGCACATGTGCAATCCGGCGGGCGGCCTGCACGGCGGCATGATGATGACGGTGGCCGACCTCGTGGGCACGATGGGCGGCGGCACCTTGGTCGGGCTGCGCAAATTCCTGCCCACGGTCAGCATGACCTTCGACTTCGTCGCGCCGGCCAGGGTCGGCGACTGGGTCGAAGGCCGCGCCGAGGTCGTGCGCCAGACGCGCTCGCTCCTCTTCACCAACATCTACCTGACGGTGGGCGAGGAGAAGTTCCTGCGCGCTTCGCAGATCGCCAAGATCCCGTCGGGCGAGGGCCTGTCTTTCGGCAAGGCAAGGCTGGATCGCGGCGCCGCCGGCGGCCCGGCAAGCCAAGCAAGCTAGACCGATGTCGGTCGGGGCCCGGCTTCCCGCACTCGTGCCGCGCGGACAGGGCCATCAGTTCGTGGTCTATGGCGATTCGTGCTCGGGCATTGCCGGCGCGCTCCACGAAAAGACCTTCGCGTCGGTCAATGCCGTCGTGCAGCGCCTCGAGCCGCCGCCGGAATTCATCGCCTTCCTGGGTGACGAGGTCGCGGGCTATACGGCCGACCGCAGCGAGCTCGAGGCGCAGTGGCGGCACTGGCTGCACCATGAGATGGCCTGGCTCGACCGTGCGGCAATCCCGTTGTGGAACACGACCAGCAACCACACGACCTACGACGAGATGAGCGAGTCGACGTTCAGCACGATGCTCGCCCATCTGCCGCGCAATGGCCCGACGGGACAGCAGGGCCTGTCCTATTTCGTGAGGCGCGGCGACCTGCTGATGGTCTTCGTCCACACGGCATGGACGGGCCTGGGCGGCGAGGGCCATGTCGAGACGACATGGTTGCGCGACGTGTTGCATCGCCACGCCGACGCGCGCCACAAGCTGGTCCTCGGCCACCATCCCGTGTTTCCGATCAACGGCTTCTCGGGAGCCTACCAGCGGGAGATCGGCCCCGAGCATGCCGGCGACTTCTGGAACGTGCTCGTCGAGGGCGGCGTGCTGGCCTATCTGTGCAGCCACATCCTCGCCTTCGACGTCCAGGTCCATCGCGGCGTGCTGCAGGTCTGCACCGCCGGCGCCGGGACGGCGCATCGCATGCCCGAGGGCGTGGAGTACCTGCACTGTGTCCAGGGCGCGCTCGATGGCGAGGGCCTGCGCTACCAGGTGCTGGATGCCGAGGGTGTGGTGCGTGAACGCCTGTCGTGGCCCTTGCACCTGCCCGATGTCTCCCGATGGCACGCGCTGCCCACCGGCGTCAGTGAGGCCGCCCTCGCGGGCGGGCCCTACGAAGATCGTATCATGGGCTTGCGCTTCACCGGCCGTGCGGCGGCGGCCGGCGATGGTTCGGCGCAGACGCTGCTATCGAGCTTCTGGCCGGATCTGCAGATGCCGATCTGGATCGGCCTGCGCGGGATCGACCAGCGGCTGACGGCGATCGCCGGCTTTCAAGCGCGTCGCAGTCCGCACTACTGGTATGGCCCCGCGGTCGCGGCGGGTTCATCGTTCGACCTTCAATTGGTCATTCACACGGGCATGGGGCCGGGCGGCTTCCTTCACCGCAGCGCGGGCGGGGAGAGCTGGTCGTCGCTCGCCTGTGCGTCGCCCTGGGGCGTGGAGCGCCTGCAGTGGCCCGATCGCTGGGCCGTTGGCCACGCCCCGCGCGGCCCTGCCGATCAACCCTTCAGGGGAACGAACCTCTCTGCATCGGCGCTGGTCCAGCGATGATGCGCGACATCCGACGCGACGAGCGGAAAGGTCCCTCGCTGCGTTCGGGATGACAGGGGCATGATCTTACGGCGCCGCCGTCTTGGTCCGCTCGCCCTTCCGTACCGCCATGCCCGGCACGACGGCTTTTATGTCGTAGGGCTCCTCGACCAGCGTCTCGCCGTTCCACATGCTACGGTCGATCTCGAGGAAGTTGCCGAGATAGACGTGGATGGCGGCGCTGATCTTGCCGAGCGGATTGACCACCGAGTGGACGATGTCGTGGCCCAGGATCGTGACGTCGCCCGTCCCCAGCGCCTCGCCGCCGGCAACCTCGATCTGGAACTTCGCGGGGTGGGCGACCCGGCGCCAGAACACGTTGTCCTCGCGTCCGGTGTACATGCCGATCAGCGCCGGCATGCGATGGTCGTGCGGCAGGGCGATCTGGCGGGGCCCCCACAACAGGTTCATGACCGTGAGGTCGGGCGATTTGTGCAGCACCTGGACGCCGGCCTTCTCCGGCTCGCCGATCGCGCGCATCAGCGCGGCCGGATCGGAGACGGCGCGGGCCACCACCTCCTTCATGGGCTGCCGCGACCGCTCGGGAAGCGTCGCGCGCAGGTCGGCGATGAACTGGTCGAGGTCGAACATGACCCCGATCCTACCTCACGTGAGTGTCGCGCCGAAGTGGCTGCCCATCGCCCGGCGCCCCGAATCGGTCAGCCGCACGGTACGACTGCGGCGGAGCTTCTCTGCCCAGCCGCGGCGGAAGAAAGTATCGGCGATGGCCGCCCCCAACGCGCCCGAGATGTGCGGCCGCCGCTCGCTCCAATCCAGGCACTGGCGGGCGAAGTGGCGGTTGCCGGCGCGCCGCGCTGCGGGCACGTCGACACCAAGCCGCTGGCAGAACAGGTCGCCGCTTTCCGTGAGCTTCCAGTCACGCGGGCCCTTGGGCTCGATATGGCCGGCCTTGGTCAGCGCGTCGGTGACGGCGATGCCGACCTGGCCCGCCAGATGGTCGTAACAGGTGCGGCAGAAGCGCAGGTCGGGATCGCGCCGCCAGGCGGCGTGCATCGAGGCGGGCGGCGCGCGCGTGCCGGCGAGCGCCATCAGGGATTCGATGGCGTGCGCCACGTCGGGCGAGGCCAGCCGATAGAAGCGGTTGCGGCCCTGGGCACGGGCGGCGAGCAGGTTAGCGTCGATCATGCGTGACAGGTGTCCGCTCGCGGTCTGGGCCGTGATGCCGGCGGTGAGCGCGAGCTCGGACGCGGTGTGGGCGCGGCCGTCCATCAGCAACGACAGCATGGCGGCACGCGCCGGGTCGCCCATCAGGGCGGCGACTTCGGAGAGAGCGTTCACGGTGGTCATGGCGGAAATCTAGGCCCGCGCGCGCGAGCCCGCCATGGTCAATAGTTCGGCGGCTGTCGAACCATCTCCCTTATTTTTCCTCCCCGGTCTTACGGCAGGGCTATCGCATATGACCGATTTTCCCGTCATCCCGAGCGGAGCCGCCCGAAGGGCGGCTTAGTCGAGGGACCTGTTCTTGTCGATATATCAACAACAGGTCCCTCCGCTCCGCCTCGCTACGCTCGGCTCCGGTCGGGATGACGGGGTTTTGCAGTCACATGCGATAGCCCTG
>JAEZHS010000652.1 GCA_023436825.1 Pseudomonadota bacterium
GTAGCGGTACTTCGGATTGTTCGGGTTGTTGTCCGGCACCTTGGCGCCCGCTGCGAGGCGATAGCAGTAGTGAAGCTGCTCGGGCTCGAAGCCCCAATTCTTCTTGAAGGCGAAGGCGCCGGTATCGGCCTTGCTGCGGCCGAAGTCGAACATCGTGGCGCCGCGGTCCTGCGCCGTGCGGCGCATCACTTCCCAGTACATCACATCGGCGGCGGCGAGGCCGCGCGCTTCCCGCGTGCCGCCGCCGTAATAGGGCAGTACCTCCTGCTTGAAGTGGAAGGAGAGCACCGAGGCGAGCGCCTGGCCCTTGTGCACTACCGTAGTGATATCGGATTCCTCGGGAAAGGCTTCGAGCAGCGCGCGGAAATACCGTTTGGGGAAGACCGGGCTGCCGAGGTTGCGCACGCTTTCCGCATAGACTCGGAAAAGCGTATCGACATCGCGGTTGGTGTGGATCTCGAGGCCGCGCTTCGAAGCCTTGCGCACCTCGGCGCGCTGCTTGCGCGGGATGTTGGCGGCCATGTCCTTCGCCTCGTCGCCGGTGATGGCGGCGATCGGCTTTCGGAAGGTGTAGTAGAGCGCCGACCGTTCCACCCAGCCCGGATCGGCGGCGCCGAAGCGGCGATATTCCAGGCAGGGCGTGCCGAGCTTCGCCTGTAGCTGGAAGGCATACTCATCGAGCGCGGCGGCGCCCTCCGGCGTGCCGGCCAGCGCGCCGCCATAGACACAGTAGGGCGTGGAGGCGAGCAGGTCACCGAACAGCAGAGTCTTCATGCGCACCAGTGGCAGCACGCCGACCACTGCGCCATCCTGTTCAGCCAGCGCGTAATGAGTAGCATGACCGAAGCTCTCCGCAATCACCCGCGCCCAGGCCGAAAGGTGAAAGAAGCTGCCCTCCGGTCGGGCGCGCACGAAGGAGTCCCAGGCGACAGCGTTGGTCCCGTCGAGCGGGCGGATGCAGACGGCCATATCAGGCCGCCGCGAGATGCGGCGCGCCGATTGCGGCGCCGAATACTTCGTCCATACGGCCCCAGCGAAAGTCGTGCAGAAGCCGCACCAACCGCGCTTCCATCTCGTGCAGCCCGACATAGTGGCGAAAGCGTGAGAGCCGCCCGGCCCCTGTGGTTCGCGGTTGGCCGGGGTCGATCTCCCAGGGATGGAAGTAGAAGACACCGGGTTGGCCTTCGATGGTGTTGACGCGATGCAGCCCGCTGCGTGTCAGCCCATAGGGCAGCAGGCGGAACCAGCCGCCCCCGGCGCAGGGCAGGCTGCGCCCGAAGGCGCGAACCGTCGTCATGGGGATCTCCGCGACGCCATCCGGGCGCGGCCGGTGCGGCCGCCGCGGTGCGTCGGGATCGCCGTAGAGGTCGTGGCGTACGGGGAAAACCGATGAGGAGTAGCGGTAGCCCTCCTCGGCCAGCACCGCGTGCGCCCAAGGGGTGTGCTTCGCGCTGATCGAGAAGGTGGGCGCGCGATAGCCGATCACCGGCACGCCGCCGGCATCCTGCAGGATGCCTCGAGCGCGACGGATATCGGCACGGAACGCGGTTTCGCCGATGATATTTACCTGTTCGTGGCCATGGCCGTGGCTTGCCAGCTCATGACCCTCCGCGACGATTCGGCGGATCAGCGCCGGGTGCCGTTCGGCCACCCAGCCCAGGGTGAAGAAGGTGGCACACACGTCGGCGGCGGCGAAAAGGTCGAGCACGCGATGGGTGTTCGCCTCCACCCGTCGCTCGCGCGCGTCCCAGCTGTCGCGCGAGATAACGCCTGCGAAGGCCTGGACCTGGAACCAGTCCTCCACGTCGACCGACATGGCATTGCGAAGCGAGCTCATGCACGGCCGCCCGGGGCGGCGAAGTGATGCCAAAGCTTCTGCAGGCGGCGTCCCATACGTTCGCGCGGCACAACTCCGCGTTCCAGCTGGCCCACGCGCTCGGTGAGCGCACGCAACGTCGCGCCGTCGTCCGCATCACGGGGCCGTGGTGGAGCCTCGGCACAGATTGTGCCGAGATCCTGCGTCAGCTCTTCGGCGGTGATGCTGACCAAGTCGGCGGTCAGCACGGCAGCATGTTCCAGTGTGCCGGCCAACAGCACCCGCGCGCAGAGTCGGTTGATCCGGCGCGGAATGCCGCCGGAATGCTCATGCACCAGGTCGAGGGCTGCCTCCTCCCAGGCGGGATAGCCGGTCCATCCCACCGAGGTCATGCGGTGCCGGACATAGAGATGCGTCTCTTCCCGCGTCAGGGCAGCGAGGTGGTAGGCGGCGAGGACGCGCTGGCGGAGCTGGTCGAGATCCGGCCGCGCCAGGGTGTAGCGCAGCTGCGGCTGACCCAGCAGCAGTACCTGCAACAGCGCATGCGCGCCCTCGGTCACGTTGGAAAGCATCCGGAGCTCCTCGAGCGAGGCGACCGGCAGGGCCTGCGCCTCGTCTACGATCAGGATGTGCCGCCTGCCCTTTTCAGCGACGCCGCGGCGCAGCACTGCGATGATCCCTTGCAGCAGCTCCGCCTTGCCTCCTTCCGCTGGGGCGCCGAAGGCGATGGCGACGAGGCGCAGCAGCTCCCCGGGCTCGACCTGCGTCGTCATCACGCGCGCCATGACATGGTCCTTGGTCGAGAATTCGGCGCAGAGCCGTTCGATCAGGGTGGTCTTGCCGGCGCCCACCTCGCCGGTGACGACGACGAAACCCTCGCGCTGCGACAGGCCGTAGAGCAGATGCGCATAGGCGCGGCTGTGCGCCGTGCTGGGGAAGAACAGCCGCACATCCGGCGTCATCCGGAAAGGCGGCTCGTGGAATCCATACAGGTCGAGATTCATGGCGCTGCCTCAGAAGGTTCGGCGCAAGCGGGCGCGGATCACACCCTGCGCGTAGCTCTGGTCCGGTAGCGAGGAGGCGTTGTTGGTCCAGGCGACCTGTATGCTGCCGGTGAGCTTGTCGCTCAGCTGGTGCAGCAGCGTCGCCGTCAAACCATAGGCATCCGAGTCACCTTGGGTGAATTGTCCGCCGGCGGGTTGCCCGAAGACGGATTGCCCGAAGAAGGGTTGCCCAAAGGTGACGTGTCCATACTGCGCCGTCGCCAACCCGGTGGTGCGCGGCGAGAACTCGTGGCCCCAGCTCAAGGTCGCATAGGTTCCGCGGCTGGTGGTGACGGACACAGCGTTGCTGGCAGAGGTGATGGGATCCTGACTCTGCCAGGTGCCGGAAAGCGTGAGGACATCGCGCGGCCAGTGATACTGCAACGACGCCGTGGCGACGCGCATGCGGTAGAGCGTGTCGGACAAGCCGAGAAATTGATTGATCAGCAGGACCGGCGCGCCAGATTGGCTGTCCACCGTGTTGCCGAGCGCATCGACGGTGGTGGTGGCCAGCAGGTCCTGGGCCTGAGTGAGCGACGTGGCGAGCGTTTCCTTGTAGGTGGCGAACAGATTTGTCCGCGCGCCGAGGGCCACGCCTGCGTTCAGGTGAAAGGAATTGAACCCGTTTCGGTGGCCATAGCGAACGATCACGATAGAATCGGGCTTCGGGATCAGTCGCAGTCCAACCGACCAGATCGCATCGCTTATGCTGAACGGGTTGGTGCCGGAGTATTCCTGGTTCTCGTAACCGATCTCGCCCAGGAGGGCGACGCTACGCAGAATGGCGTAGCGCGTCTCGAGTGCGGTAACGAACTGGTGCGCGCCGTTATAGATCCCGTTGCCGACATATTGGGTGCCGTCGACACGCCCCTGCAGCGCCAGCCGGCCGAAATCCTCGCCACTACGCACCACCGCAAAGCCGCGATGCGCCGTGTAATTCTGCGCCACGCTGTCCGGGTTGCCTTGACTGAAGTCGGCAAAGTTCTGCGCAGAATACTGGAATGAATAGCCGGCCTGCGCCGTCGCCGAACTTCCAAAACGATGCAACAGATAGGGCGTGACCTGGGCGGTGTAGGTTTGCATCGTGTCGCCCCCGGCAACCAACTGCCCGCTGCCCGGGATGACACCGGGCGTGACTGGCAGCACGCTCGCCGCCCCGCGCACGTCGACATAGAAGAGCCCGGGAACCAGCGCTGCCAGGAGCCGCCCATCGCCGACCTGGTCAATGCCGTCCTGGTTGGAGTAGGTGGCGTACAGGCGCAGTGCCGGCGTATAGCGCAGTGTGCCGTTCAGGCGCGTCGTGGCGACGGCCCCTTCGATACTCGGCGCAATGGTGGTGACGACGTCACCGCGGGCGTCCGACGTCTGGAACACGTTGTTCGTGGCCAGGACCTCGACGCCGATCGAGGGGCGGATGGCGTAAGGCCGGCTGCCAAGGTCCAAGGGTGTGCCGATGCCGGCGGCTCCGAGGCCTGGCGCTGTGCTCGCAAAGCCTGGCAGCGTACCGCCTGCAGAGCTGCGGTTGATCGGAGTGTCGGGGCCGCTCAGCGGACCGAGCGCGGGAGATTCGAGGACAGGCGTGGCAGTCGGCGTGACAGTGCTGTCGCCGGGAACGGCCGGCGCCGGCGGCGCGCCGCCGCCTGTGACGACGGGCGCTGGTGCCGTGCCGCCCGCCGGTGGAGCGGTCTGCGCGGCGGCGGGCAAAGCTAGCAGCAACGCCGCCATCAGGCTGGCCGGGAGGGCTACATCAGGCTTGATGGGCATCGACCGCCGCATCACCCGCACCCGGGGCTCGCCCTCTGAAACGGTCGCTGACCCGCAGCGCGGCGCGGTTCAGCAGAAGCTGCAGGGTTGGGCAGGCATCGAGGATGTCGAGGGCCGCTTCCACCTCCGCCCGCTTGGTGCACTCTGCCTCCACCACCAGAGCTACCTGACCGGCCGCCGCCGCGAGAAGGCCGGCGATGCTGGATTCCAAGCAGGCCGGCGTGTCGAGCAGGAGGAGATGGTCCGGCAGCCGGCCGGCGAGACGAAGGAGCGCCGCCGCCATGGCGCTTCCCTTCGCGGCGGACGGCTCGACCGTGCCATGCGGCAGGACGAACAAACCGGGGATCTCGGTATGCCGAAGCAGCCTAGTGGGGTCGAGATCGCCCGTATCGCGCAGCTGCGCGACTCCCGGCGCACCGCGCAGGCCGAGCAGGGCGGTGAGCGAAGCGGCGGCCCGCTCGGTATCCACCAGGATGACGGGGCGATGCGCTCCCTCGGCGATGCTCGCGGCCAGGTTGAGCGCGGCGAAGGACTTCCCCTCGCAACTGCGGGCGCTGGTGATAACTACAAGGCGCGCCTGCCGCCCCTCGACGGCCGGAGCGGCCTCGACGCTGCGCAGCATCTGCTCGCGGACCAGCGCGATCTCCTCCCGCGCAGGACCCGTCTCGCCGACCAGGCCGGCACGCCGCAGCAGAGCACGGGTAATCGGCGCGGACGCGTACCGGCCGGCCGCGCCGGCGGCTTCGCTGTGACGGGCCGGCGGCACTGCCGTTTCAACCGCCGCGGGCATCGCCTCCACCGGCGCCAGCGGCGGCCGCACCACCACCGTCTCGACCACCGCGGGAACCGCCTCTACCGGCGCCAGCGGCGGCCGTAGCCCACGGGCGAGGGGCGTATCGGCCGCCATGGCAGCGCGGGCCGCATCGGCGGCGCGCTCGACCAGATGGGAACGCCTGGGGACGGAGCGGCTCATGCAGCGAACATAGCCATGAGGTTGAGCGGCCCAATAGCCGCAACGACGAGTCCGAGAGGAAGCGGCAGCAAGCAGAGAACGAGTAACACGATGTCCGCCTTACGCAGTCGCCCACGCGGGGCGGCAAAGGCGCCGAGCACCGGCAAGCCAAGGCCGCGCAGCTCACGCAGTGTATAGAAAGTTGTATCGAGTTGCACCTGGAAGAAGAGCAGCGCCCCCCCAGCACCGAGCGCCGCCAGCAGCACACCGGCTGCAAGCAGCAGGCGCTTGGGACTGGCCGGGCTCGTAGGCAGGGTCGGCGGATCGACCACTTCGAGCGTCACGCGGTCGCTGCCGGTGCGCGCAGCCTCGGCGATGTTCACTGCCTCGCGGCGGGCCAGCAGTTCCTCGTAGTTCTTGCGGATGACGTTGTAGTCGCGATCGAGATTGGCGAATTGCGCCTGAACCTCGGGGGCGTTGCGCGCCATTTCCTCCAGCCGAGTGCTCTCCACCTCCATGTCGTGCAGCTGGCGTTGCACCGAGGTGATTTGGGTTTCGGTATCGACGATGCGCACCAGTAGCGGTTCACGCATCGGGTTGATGCGCGGCGTGCCGACGGCGGTTCGGCTGCCACTGCCTACTGCGCGGGCAGCATCAAGCGCGGCGCGCGCCGCGGCCACTTCCGGGTGTTGCTCAGTGTACCGCTGGCGTAGGATCATCAGGCGCTGCTCCGCCTCGGCGCTGGAAACGGCGGCGGCGGCAGCAGGTGCCGCATCGGACAGGGCAGCGAGTTGCTGCTGCAGCAGGTCGCGGCGGGTGATCGCATCCGACAGTTCGCCGCGTAGCGCCTGGATGCGCGTGCGCACGGCGTCGAGCCGCGAGGTGTTGCCGTTCACCGCGAGCAAATCCTGATAGCGCGCGGTGAATTCCGCGCGGCGCCGTTCTGCCTCGCGCAGCTGCTGCTCATATGTGGCGAGCTGCTGCAGCAGGAAGGCACGGGCATTTTCCATCTGGCGGCGGTCGGAGCCGCTGGCCAGTTCGAGGAACAGGTCCACAACCTGCTGCACCACGTCATGCGCGATGCGCGGATCGGTGTCGACGTACTCCACGGTGAACAGGTTGCGGGCCTGGCTGCCGAAGCGGAGGTCGCGGCTCAGCGCCTGGATCACCTTCTCGCGGTCGGCGCTGGCGGCGGCTCGTTGGGACAGCGCGGTGCGATCCACCAATCGTTCGAGGTTGGGGCGGCTGACCAGCGTCCGCTGCAGCACCTCGACCTGCGCTGCGGGCGAATTGTCGATGGCGATGCCGCGCAGCAGCATGCCGAGCACGGCATCGGCATCGGCATAAATGCGCGCCGTGGAGATGTAGCGGTCCGGCAGCATGCGCACGCCGCTCCAGCCGACCAGCGCCACCAGCCAGATCAGCGCCACGGCCTTCCAACGATGCCGCCAGGCAGAGGCTAGGTATCGGCGGACGAGGTCGATGGCAGCCACTGGTCAGAACCAGCCCTGCGGGATCACGATGGTATCGCCAGGGCGAAGTGGCACGTCCTGGCTGATGTCGCCGCCTCGCATCAGGTCGTCGAGGCGGACGCGCAGGTTGCGCGGCGTCGCGCCGGGGGCGTCGCGGCGGATGATTTCGGTACGGTTGCCGGCGGCATAGCGGGTCAAGCCGCGCGCCTCGATGATGGCATCGACCACGGTCATGCCCTCGCGATAGGGTAGAGTGCGCGGTTGGGTGGCCTCGCCGATGATGCGCACCTGCTGCGTCGGTGCGCCGACGAAGCCGCGCACCATCACCGTGACATTGGGTTCGATCACATAGGGGCGCAGCCGCGCCGTTATGTCGTTGGCGAGCTGGGTAGGCGAGCGGCCAGCGGCGACGATGTCTGGCACCAAAGGCAACGAGATGCGTCCGTCCGGACGCACGGGCAGGTTGGTCGTGCTCAACTCGGGCGCGAGATAGACGAAGACGTCGAGCCCATCACCGGGACCGATCACGTAGTCGGGCGCCGCCGCCCCAGTTGCCACGGCAGTGCTGTCGGGCGGCAGCGTGGTAGGGCTTGTGCAGCCCATCGCGGCGAGGGCGAGAACCGTCGCAGCATAGTGCAAGACGTTCGGTGACCGCATTTACCCCCCAAACGATGGCACGCGAATGCCGTCTGATCGGGCGAACCTACGCAAGGTTGTGTGCGCGACGCAACGCAGGGAGAGCCGAACGCGATGGGTTCTTTTGGATTAGAACAAATGGATAAAATTCAACGGGATACCAGATTAAGACGAGCCTTGCCCTGGGCCACCAAACCGAAGCGTCCGCCTAGGCGAACCGGGAAAATGGCCGACTTCAAGGTCTTCACGATGCCCGCGGAGCGACCTTTCCCCGGCTGAGTGCGTCGATGCCAGTCCTTGCCGGTCGGCGGCGCGGCGATGAGACCTGTTTGGCGCCGCGCTCTCACGAGATCTCGACCATCGACGGCACCAAGCCAACATGATCGCCGGCATTCACCGACACCGTCCTGTCCGGTCTCGCCGGCATTGACGCGCGATCAACGGCGGCAACGACGCCCGGTCGGCGAAGGGCAACGACCTCGAATCCTCATTTCCTTCACAACGAATGTTTCAGCCAGGCACATCCGAGGTACCGATTCGGCTTGGATGCAACCGTACAGTCGAAGCGGATAGGCTTGGCGGCGCCAAGAGCTTGGCAGGGGCGTGGCGGCCGGTGGGACGGTTGCCGCTAAGGGAAGGAGAATCCATGTGGGTTTTGAACGTTCCCGGGAGCTATCCGGCAATCGCGGCTGCAGTGGCGGCGACATGATCGTGGCGCCGGACTATGCGGGCGGCGACGCCGTCATGGTGAGCGCCGATGGGCAGGTGGTGCCGGAATTCCTGCCGCAGAACTGGCTGCGGGGCACCCGCGCCGTGCGCCAAGGCGCGATTGAGCATGTCATGCATCGCTGCCTCGACATCTTCGCCAGCCTGACCCTGCTGCTGCTGACTCTACCGCTGCTGCTGCTGGTCGCACTGGCCATCAAGCTCGATTCGCGCGGGCCGATCTTCTACCGCCAGGAACGCATGGGGCAGCACCATCGCCGCTTCCATATCTTGAAGTTCCGCTCCATGACGGTCGATGCCGAGAAGCCCGGCGCGGCGCTGTGGGCCACGGTGGGTGACAGCCGGGTGACGCGAGTGGGCCGCTTCATCCGCCTTACCCGCATCGACGAGATTCCCCAGGCCATCAACATCCTGCGGGGCGACATGGCCTTCGTCGGCCCGCGGCCTGAGCGGCCCGTCTTTGTCGAGCAGCTCATCGCCGCCATCCCGCATTACGCGGACCGCGCCGCGGTGCGCCCGGGCCTGACGGGCTGGGCACAGGTGAAGTATCCCTACGGCGCTTCGATCGAGGATGCACGGGACAAGTTGTCTTACGACCTGTGGTACATCCGGGAGCGCAGCCTATGGTTGGATCTGCGCATCATCCTCGCGACGGTGCGGGTAGTGCTGCGGCAGGCGGGAGCGCGGTGACGGATGGCTCGCCTGTCCTCCCAAGCGGTCGCGACGGCGGAGATCTTGCCCTTTCCTGTCGAGATTAAGCGCAGGGAAGTCGCACCGATCCGCCTGCTGACCTTCAGCACGCTGTACCCCAACGCGGCGCAGCCCAATCACGGCATCTTCGTCGAGAACCGGCTGCGCCACCTGGTGACGAGTGGCGCGGCGACCAGCACGGTGGTCGCACCGGTGCCCTGGTTCCCCTCGCGCGATCCACGGTTCGGTGAATGGGCGCGCTGCGCCGCGGCGCCGGCCGAGGAGATGCGGCACGGGCTGCGCGTTCTGCATCCGCGATACGCCGCCCCGCCGCGTCTCGGCATGTATACCGGCCCTTGGGCGCTGCTGCGCGCCGGCCGCGCCGCGCTCGCCCAGTTGCTCGCCGAAGGCGCTCGTTTCGATGCCATCGATGCGCATTATCTCTATCCGGACGGCGTCGCCGCGGTGTGGCTCGCGCGAGAGGTCGGGCTGCCGGTGGTGCTCACCGCGCGCGGTTCGGACACGAACCAGCTGCCGCACTTCGCGCTTCCGCGTCGACTGATCGGCGCCGCACTGCGCGAGGCCGATGCGCTGATCGCGGTGAGTGCGGGGCTCGCTGCAGGGCTGATCGCTCTGGGTGCGGCACCGGGGAAAGTCACGGTGCTGCGCAATGGCGTCGATCTTGCCGCCTTCAAGCCGCCGACTGATCGTGCGGCGCTGCGGGCAGAGCTTGGCCTGTCGGGAGCCGTTATCCTTTCGGTTGGGCATCTGATCGAGAGGAAGGCGCACCATCACGCGATCGGCGCCCTGGCGGAGCTTCCCAGGGCCAGCCTGTTGATCGCCGGAGAGGGGCCGGAGCGCCGGGGCCTGGTGGCACTGGCCGAGCGGCTCGGCGTGGCGGAGCGGGTCCACATGCTGGGTGCCCGGCCACATGGCGAGTTGGCGAAGCTCTACGGCGCGGCCGATGCGCTGGTGCTCGCCTCCACCCGCGAGGGCTGGGCGAATGTGATGCTGGAAGCGATGGCCTGTGGCACGCCGGTGGTTGCCGGACCGGCTTGGGGCAGCCGCGAGGCCATTTCGGCACCCGAGGCGGGGCTGGTGCTAGATGAGGTCGGCGCGGGTTCGATCGCCGCGGGGGTTCAGCGGTTGCTGGCCGATCCGCCGGCCCGCCGCGCCACCCGCGCCCACGCGGAGCGCTTTAGTTGGGATGCGACGACGCGCGGCCAAGCCGAGTTGTTCGCCCAGGTGTTGGCAGCGCGGAGAAGGGCGGCATGACGCTTTGGCTGGCTACCGGCGGTTGTGGCTTCATCGGTTCGCATCTCTGTGCCGCGCTTGTTGCGGCGGGACAGCGCGTGCGGGTCTTGGACAACCTGTCCACCGGGCGGCGGGAGAACCTCGCCCCCGGCGCCGAACTGCTGGTGGGGGATGTGGGCGACTCGGGCCTGCTGACGCGCGCCATGGAAGGCGTTGACGGCTGCTTCCACCTTGCCGCCATCGCCTCAGTGGAACGCGGTGTGCGCGAATGGCGGGAGACGCACCGGGTGAATCTCTCCGCTTTCGTCGCGCTGTTGGACGCGGCGCGGGCGGCGGGCGGCGTGCCGGTGGTCTATGCCTCCTCTGCCGCCGTCTATGGCAGCAATGACGCGCTGCCGCTCGCCGAGACAGCGGACACCCGGCCGCTTTCCGCCTACGGCGCTGACAAGCTGGGCTGCGAGCTGCAGGCGCGGGTCGCCGGGGTAGTGCACGGCATACCGACACTTGGGCTGCGATTCTTCAACGTCTATGGCGCGCGGCAGGACCCGGCTTCGCCCTATTCCGGGGTAATTTCCATCTTCGCCGACAGGCTGCTGCGCGGCGAGGCGCTGACCGTGTTCGGCGACGGGCTACAGAGCCGCGACTTCGTGCATGTCTCGGCGGTGGTGGCGGCGCTGCGGGCCGGCATGGACCGGGCGGACACGGCAGCGCCGGTGTTCAATGTCTGCGCCGGGCGTAGCACCACGGTGCTGGGACTGGCACGGACACTGGCTGAAGCCTGCAACAGAGAGCCGGTCATCCACCACGCGCTCGGCCGCCCTGGCGAGGTGCGTCATTCGGTCGGCGCGCCGGAGGCTGCACGCGCGACACTTGGCCTGAACGAGCCGTTGCCACTGCTGGATGGGTTGCGAGAGGTGGTGGGTTGGATGCGCGCCGGCCGACCGCTACTGGCGGCGGACAAGCTAGTTGAAGGCGAGTGACGCAATGACCGCGATACCGCCCCAGAGCAACAGCGACAGCAGAATGATGACCAGTGCGGCAGCCGGCCACGGCCAGCGCGTTGCCACCCTGGCCGGCGACGGTGGCGAATGGACGAACCCTGCGTGGGCTTTGTCGACTTTCTTGGCAGCGACCACGCGACACCCCCACGCGAATGATCGGTCACAGTACCGGTTCAATAGCCGACCACCGGGAAGTAAACAAGTTACGGCGGGAAAGGTTCCCACGTGTGCGGCATAGCGGGCCTGTTCCACCCGTCCCGCCCCACGGTTCCGCCAATGCGGAACCTGAGGGCGATGACCGAGGCGCAGCGCCATCGCGGGCCGGATGGAGAAGGCTTCCATGCGGAGCCGCATCTCGGCTTCGGCCATCGGCGGCTGGCCATCGTGGACTTGGCCGGTGGGGCGCAGCCCATGGCGACGGAAGACGGGGCGGTGGTCGTCACCTTCAATGGCGAGATCTACAATCACGAGGCGCTGCGCCGGGTGCTCGAGGCGCGTGGCCACGTCTTCCACAGTCGCTCTGACACCGAAGTGCTGTTGCATGGCTGGCGGGAATGGGGCGCGCAGATGCCGGCCCGGCTGGTCGGCATGTTCGCCTTTGCGCTATGGGATCGCAGGGCGGGGCGGTTGCTGCTGGCGCGCGACCCCCTGGGCGAGAAGCCGTTGCATTACGCTTGGCTGCCGGATGGCGGCTTCGCCTTCGCCTCGGAGATCGGCGGGCTGATGGCGTTGTCCGAGCTGCCGCGCGGCCTCGATCCGGTGGCGCTGGACGACTTCCTGGCCCTGGGCTACGTGCCGGATCCGGCAACCATTCACGCTGCGATTCGCCGCTTGCCGCCCGGGCATCTCATGCTGCTGGGCGTGGGCGAGGCACAGGCGACCCAACAGCGCTACTGGGCGCCGCCACGTGTGGCGATCGCCGGCGGCGTGGATGCAGTCGAGACTTTGCAGTGGCGCCTCGATGCCGCGGTGCGGGCGCGAATGATGGCCGATGTGCCGCTCGGCGCCTTCCTTTCGGGCGGCATCGATTCCGGCGCGGTGACCAGCCTCGCCGCGATGGCGGCAGGCCAGCCGCTCGCCACCTTCACCATCGGCTTCGCCGGCGCGGCGAACGAGCGGCCGGATGCCGCGATGGTGGCCGAGCGCTACGGCACGCGCCACGTCGCCGAGGATGGCGCGGCAGTGGATTACCTCGCCATGGCGCGCGAGATCCCGCGCCTGTTCGGCGAACCCTTCGGCGACCATTCCGCGGTGCCGACCCTGGCAGTGGCGCGCCTGGCGCGGCGCGACGTAACGGTGGCGTTGTCCGGCGATGGCGGGGACGAGGTGTTCGCCGGATATCGCCGCTACCGTTTCCACATGATGGCCGAGGCGGTGCGCCGGCTGCTGCCGACCCGGCTGCGCCGCGGCGCGGTGGGCGCGCTGGCCCGGGCCTATCCAAAGCTCGACTGGGCGCCACGCTGGCTGCGCGCCAAGACGACGTTGACCGAGATCAGCTTGGATAGCGCGCTTGGCTACTATGGCACGGTCTGCAGGCTGGCCGAGGAAAGGCGGCGGGCGCTGTTCTCGCCAGCCCAGCGGGCGGCCGTCGCGGGCCATGAGCCGGCGGCGCGCTTCACGGCGCTTATGGCTGAGTGTGATCCGGAGGATCCGCTGCTCCAGGCGCAGTACGCCGATCTACACACTTATCTGCCGGGTGACATCCTGACCAAGGTGGACCGCACGAGCATGGCGGTGTCCCTTGAGGTGCGCCCGCCGCTACTGGACCCGGACCTCGTGAGTTGGGGATTGGCCTTGCCGCCGGCGGCGAAGCTGCGCGGCGGAGTGGGCAAGCGAGTGTTGCGGGAGGCCGCTTCGCCGTTGCTGCCGCCGGCGCTGCTGCAGCGGCGCAAGCGGGGCTTCGCGACGGAGCTTGGCGGGCAGTTCCGTGCCTCGGCGCCACAGATCCGGGCGAGGCTGACGGGCGGGCCGATGGTCGAGAGTGGGCTGTTTGATCCGCGGGCGCTGGGGGCGCTGGTGGACCAGCATGCCAAGGGCGGCTTCAACCATGCTCAGGCCCTTTGGAATCTACTTATGGTTGAAGGATTCCTTACGCTTGAGGCAAAGCAGTCGGATCAGAGTTCGATGACGGGGCGTCGCGTCGCGTGAGTACCGCCACGGGAGCCTGGCCTCTCAGGACACCGAGTGCGGGTCTTGACGGCATTCTTGACGTGGGTGGAGGCGATCGAGCTCGATCGCGCCATCCTGACCTTGTTGGCCATGAAGGGGTCAGAGCAGGTGCTCTGTGCCCCAGGCAGTATTGCGAAATCCAAGTTCCCAATGGCGGGCGGGGTCCATGCAGCGCATAGATGTCATCATCCCTTGCTACAATTACGGCCGTTTCCTCCGTGACTGCCTGCACAGCGTGCTGACGCAGGATGGCTGCGCCGTGCGCGTCCTGCTCATCGACGATTGCTCGACGGATGACAGCCTGGCCACGGCACGCGCTCTGGTTGCCGGTGAACCCCGGATCGAGCTGCGTGCCCATGAGGTCAACAAGGGCCATATCGCGACCTACAATGAGGGCATCGACTGGCTTTCCGCACCGTTCATGCTGCTGCTCTCGGCCGACGACATCGTCGCACCCGGCGCCTTCGCCCGCGCCCTTGCGCTGATGGACGTACGCCCCGACATGGCCTTTCTGTACGGACAGAGTTTGCGCTTCCGCGACGGCATCCCCTTGCCCACCAAGTCGCCCGCCGGGTCGGCGCCGGCCCCCTGGCGCACCGGCCGCGCCGATTTGGAGGCGGAGTGTGGTGGGGC
>JAEZHS010000703.1 GCA_023436825.1 Pseudomonadota bacterium
GGAGTTCAAGAAATTCGCGATGCGCGGCAGCGTCGTCGACCTCGCCATCGGCGTCATCATCGGCGCGGCCTTCGGCAAGATCATCGATTCGATGGTCAACGACATCATGATGCCGATCATCGGCCGCGTCTTCGGTGGGCTCGACTTCAGCAACTACTTCATCGGGCTCACCTCGGCGTCGAGCGAGGCCACGAACTACGACGCCGCCAAGAAGGCGGGCGCCACCCTGGGCTATGGCCAGTTCATCACCGTGACGGTGAACTTCATCATCATCGCCTGGATCCTGTTCCTGGTGATCAAGGGCATGAACCGCCTGTTCCAGCAGGAAGCCGCCACCCCGCCGCCGCCCGCGCCGCCGACCAAGGACCAGGAGCTGCTGACGGAGATCCGCGATCTCTTGAAGACGCGAACCTAGAGCGAGCGGACCAGATATCTAACGGTCTTAGCGCCGTCGTGAATGGCAGCAGTGCCGACCTCGTTGAAGCCCAATGCCGCATGGAAGGCATCCGACGCTGGATTGGGCGGCTCGCGGTTGACCTCGCAGACGACCTGTTCGTGGC
Source organism: Pseudomonadota bacterium (assembly GCA_023436825.1). Next base: position 561 of record JAEZHS010000703.1, read on the forward strand.
CGAAGCAACGCGCGTGCTGGAAGAGGTCGTCGTACAGGCGGCGCGCATGCCCGCGCCCGCGCGCCGAGGATGCGACGGCGATGCGGTCGACATAGACGAAGCGCGGATAGCGCGCGCGGAACCATAGGAAATTGGGGCTGTCGTAATCGGCGTCCTGGTCGAAGGCGAGCAGGAAGGCCTCGACGTTGCCGATGCGGCGGGCGAGGAAAGCCCGGCCTGCAAGCTCGGCGAGGCGATCGGCGCTGAGCCACGACAGTTCCCTGGCATGCTCGTTGTTGAGGGCCAGGACGCGCTGGCCAATCATCGACGATGCCGACGCCTGCGCTCGGTCGAGTGTCTTTATCTCCTCCATCAGGGAATGTTGTTAGGCCGCCAGTCGCTCCCGGACAATGGCGTCGAGTCGCTTCGCCAGGCCGTCGGAAATGCGCGTCAACGGGAGGCGACACTCAGGCGAGGCGATCAGGCCCTGGCGCCACAGCAGGTACTTGATCGGCATCGGATTGGCCTCGGCGAACAGCAGCGGCACCAGGGGCGCAAGCGGCGCCCAGGCCGCACGCGCGCCGGCGACGTCGTTGCCTGCGAATTGCCGGCCGACATCGATGAAGCGCTCGGTCATGACATGGCTTGCCGCCAGGATGCCGCCTTCGGCGCCGTTGGCCATCATGGTGAAGTAGAGGGCGTCCTCGCCGGTCAGCACCGAGAAATCTTGCGGCTTGCGCGCCAGCAGCTCGAGCGACTGGGCGATGCTGCCTGAGCTGTCCTTTACGCCGACGATGTTCTTCACCTCGGCGAGCTCGAGCAGCGAGTCGTTGGAAAGGTTCACCGCCGTGCGATAGGGGATGTTGTAGATCAGCACGTCGCGGTCCGTCGCCGCGGCGACGGCGCGGAAATGGGGCACGAGACCGTCCTGGCTCGGCCGGTTGTAGTAGGGGCAGACCGAGACGATGCCGCCGAACGCATGGTGCTCCAGCCGCCTCAACGCCTTCTCGACCTTGGCCGTGGCGTTGCCGCCCACCCCGACGAACACCGGCACGCGGCCGGCCACCGTCGCCACCGTGCGCTCGACGAGCTCGTCGATCTCCGCCTCGTCGAGCGTCGGCGATTCGCCCGTCGTGCCGAGCGGGAACAGTCCGTCGATCCCCAGCGCCAGATAGTGCTCGATCAGCCGCTCATAGCTCTTGAAGTCGACCGCGCCGTCCTGGAACGGCGTGATGATGGGAAGCCAAAGACCTGTGATCATTCGTCGTCCTCCGGTGGGATGACGGTACGGGCGGACGTGTTATAATGAAAACGAATGTTTTCGATATGATCGTTCATAATTCATTATGAGAAGAGACCTCGACATCTCCCTGATCCGCGCCTTCGTCGCCGTCGTCGATGCCGACGGCGTCACGGCCGCCGCCTCGGCTCTGGGCGTCAGCCAGGCTGCGGCCAGCCAGCAGATCAAGCGGTTGGAGGAGGCGCTCGATTGCCGCCTGTTCGAGCGCCAGGGCCGCAAGCTCGTGCTGGCGCCGGCCGGCGAGCGACTGCTCGCCCAAGCGCGGCGCCTGCTGGCGATGAACGACGAGGTGTGGTCGGCCATGCGAACGCCCTCGTTCGAGGGCGAGGTGCGCTTCGGCGTGCCCTACGACATCATCGGCAGCTTCGTGCCGCCCATCCTGCGGCGCTTCGCCAAGGCCCAGCCGCGCGTGCGCGTCAGCCTGGTGTGCGAGGACTCGCGCGTCGTGCGCGAAGAGCTGCGGTCGGGCGGCGTCGATCTCGCGCTCACCACCGAGACCGAATGCGGCCGCCACGGCGAGACGCTGCGCACCGACCGGCTGGTTTGGGTCGGCGTGGCGGGCGGCGAAGCGCATCTGCGCGATCCGTTGCCGGTGTCGCTCGGCGCGCCGACCTGCGTGTTCCGTCCCGTCGCCGTCGAAGCGCTGGGCCGCCTGCGGCGCGACTGGCGTGCGGTCTGCGAGGTGAGCCGGCTCGAGCCGGTCTACGCCGCGATCGAGGCGGGCCTGGCGGTGGCGCCGTTGCTGCGTTCATCGGTGCCGAAGCGTTTCGAGATCTTCGACGGCAAGGCGGCGCGCGAGGCGCGTCTGCCGCCGCTGCCCGAGTTCCGCATCAACCTCTACGCACCGCCCGGACTCTCGCCGGCCGCACGCGATCTCGCCGATCACGTGCGCGCGAGCTTCGCCGTGAGATGAGTTGAGTCATGCTCTTCCGGACTGCGCGCTCATGCGCTTCCCTCATGTGCGCGCAGGATGCGCGCGGCCCGGAAAAAGAACGTGACGCGGAACGCCCTACACAATTGATACGATCGTTCGCTGTCTTGTCGGAGGCGGTGAAACTATCATCCGGGCATGCGATTTCTTCTTGGATGGACAGTGAAGCTCGGCTTCCTGGCCGTCGTCTATCTCGCGATGACCGGAAACCTGAAGGTCCAGCTGCCTGAGACGGTGCTGGGCTTCGAGGTGCCCGCCCAGGCCCGCCAATGGGTCGACCGCAACAATCAGGTCGGTGACCTCGCGAACATGACCCAGGCCGGTCTCAAGCAGATTTCCGACAGCTTAAAGTAATCGCGCCGTTTTTGAGGGGGCGTCGAGGGGCGGGGGGGGGGGGGGGGGGGGGGGGGGGGGGGGGGGGGGGGGTGTTGTTTTGTGGGGG
>JAEZHS010000717.1 GCA_023436825.1 Pseudomonadota bacterium
TGGTCGGATAGTAGACGAGCTTGTCGCGCACCATGTCGCCCAGGATCTCGTCGGCCGGCAGTTCGTCGGCGAGCCTGGAGCGATAGGCAAGGTCGCGCACCTGGCGGCAGCCATGGACCAGGATCACCTTCTCGAAGCGCTCGTAGACTTCCGGGTCGCGCACCAGCGACAGGAAGGGGGCGAGCCCGGTGCCGGTGCCCAGGAGGTAAAGGTTGCGGCCGGGTGTCAGGCTGTCGAGCAGCAGCGTCCCGGTGGCCTTGGCCCCGACCAGGACGGCATCGCCGGGGGCGAGGTCCTTCAGCCGCGACGTCAGCTTGCCGTCCGGCACCTTGATGGAGAAGAACTCCAGCTCGTCGTCGTAATGGGCGCTGGCGATCGAATAGGCGCGCAGCAGCGGCTTGCCGTCAATCCTGAGCCCGATCATCGTGAACTGGCCGCTGGCGAAGCGAAAGCCCTTGTCACGCGTGGTCCTGAAGCTGAACAACTCGTCCGTCCAGTGATGGACCGATTGCACGATCTCGTTTCTCAACGCACTCAAAACACGCCTCCGCAAGCCCCGGTGGCCCGCCTGTCATCGCTCGATTGTGGAAATGGCGTCAGCTATTTCTGGATATAACGCTCTGATCCAGAACGACAAGCGCGCGAATGGCCGCACAGATTCTTTGCTGTCGAACGAGGGCTTGTCGACATTTTTAGCTGCTCAAACCACTGCCGGCCGACCAATCTTTGCTGCCGTGCTATCGTGCACTCCCTGCCCACATGGAGAGTTTACGATGGCCACTCGGCGCATCTTCCTGCAGATGACCGGTGGTCTGGCCGGAGCGCTCTTCGTCGGAACGCGGGCGCGCGCCAACGATGGCAACCCGATCCAGGTCATCCAGGCCAGGATCGACGATTACCACAGGACGGCGCTGCGCGATCATCGCGCGAATGTCGGTGTCGTCGTTGGCATCGTCACTCCGGACAATGCCGCAGGCAAAGGGCAGATCGTCTACGCCGGCCGGGACACGCTGACCAATCCGTTTGGCAAGCGCCTGGACCTGAACGAGCGCACGCCTTTTGAGATCGGCTCGACCTCCAAGGTGTTCACCTCGGGCATCCACTACATGCTGCACGGACCGTACGGCGGTACGCTCGGTGCCTGGCTTGGCAGCAGGATGACGATGTCGCGGGCCGTTGCCGAAATCAGCCTCAGGAATCTCGCCATCTATCAGCCCGGATTGGCGCAGGACAACCGGGGCGGCATCTATCCACCGAGGATGATGGAAAGCCTGAAGGACCTCTTCGCCTACATGGCGACATTCACGCCGCCCTTTCGGCAGGGCACCTGCTATGCCTATTCCAACATCGGCTGGATGCTTCTCAGCATGGCCGCGGTCAGGCTCAACAGCAACGATACGCAGGAGTTCGCCCGGACGTACAACGAGAAGCTGGCGAAATTCTGCCGTGGATTCTCGGCGAGCGACACCCAGGTCTTCCACGTCGACCTCAAGCCGCGATTGCCGATGGGTTACACGGAAAAGTTCGCGTCGTTGCCATCGGGGAGAAACTATCAGCCGAGCCGCGAAGCCGGATATGGGTCCGGCGGCATCGTCAGCAACGGCGCCGACATGATGCAGTTCCTGCTCTACAACATGGGACGCCTGCCGGGCGGGCTGACGGACCCTGCTCTCGCCTATCAGCAGACCGAGACCTTTCGTGCCGCACCCTGTTCCGGTGAAGGACCGGGGCCGGTCACGAGCTACGGCTGGTTCCATCGCGAACTCGAAACGCCACGAGGAAAGGTCGTCGTGCTGAACAAGAACGGCGGCGTTGCCGGCTTCACCTCCTGGATGGGGTTCGCGAGCTGGCAGGGTACGGGCGCGGCTTCGTCCTATGGGGTCTTCGTGATGACCAATGGCCCTGGCAGCACGAGGATCGGCAACAACGCCATGAAGCTCCTCCTGGAGAGTCAGTCCGGGAAATGACAGGCGACTGAACCCTGCGCCAGCGGTGACAGGGCCGGTTCCTCGCGCGCGCACAGATCGGTGGCCTTGGGGCAGCGCGTGCGGAAGCGGCAGCCGGAGGGAAGGTTGCCCGGATCGGGCGGCTCGCCCTGCAGCCAGAAGTCCCGCGTGATGCGCGGCCCGCCGATCCTGGGAATCGCCGCGAGCAGCGAACGGGTATAGGGATGCCGCGGCCGCTCGAAGATCTCCTCGGTCGGTCCGGTCTCGACGATGCGGCCGAGATACATCACCGCGACACGGCTGCACATCGTGCGCACGACGGCGAGGTCGTGGCTGATCAGCATGTAGGTGAGCTCGAAGGTCTCGCGCAGGCTGCGGAACAGCGACAGCACCGTCGCCTGGACCGAGACGTCGAGGCCCGACGTCGGCTCATCGAGGATGACGACCTTGGGATGCAGGGTGAGGATGCGCGCCAGGCCGACCCGCCGCTGCTGGCCGCCCGAGATCTCGTGCGGATAGAGATCGAGATGCGTGTCGGGCAGTCCGACCGCTTCGAGGATGCTGCGGATGCGCCGTTCGCGCGCCATCGCATCGAGGTCGCTGTGGATCACCAGCGGCTCGTGCAGCGAACGGCCGATCTTCCAGCGCGGGTCCAGCGACGCGCCCGGGTCCTGGTAGGCGTATTGCAGGCTTTTACGCACGGCACGGCGGGCCGCCGGCGGCAGGCGGTCGATCTGCCGCCCCTCGAACCAGATCTCGCCGGCGTTGGGCTGGTTGATGCCCATGATGGTCTTGCCGAGCGTGGACTTGCCGCAGCCCGATTCGCCCACCAGGCCGAAGACCTCGCCCGGCATGAGGTCGAACGTCACGCCGTCGACAGCCTTGATAGATCCGGTCCGTCGGTTGAACGGGCCGCGCACCGCGAAGTGCACCTGCAGGCCACGCACGCTCAAGATCGGCGAACTCATGTGGCCTCGCGATGCGGATGGTAGCAGCGCACCCAATGGCCGGCATCGAGTTGGCCGACGGGCGGGCGCGCCTCGCGGCACGGCGCGTCGGCACGCTCGCACCTCGGATGGAAGCGGCAGCCGCCGGGCGGCGCGATCAATCTCGGCACTTCGCCGGGAATGCCGCTCGCCGTGCCGTCGGCACGGGGCAGGCTTGCCAGAAGCTTCGTCGTGTAGGGATGGGCCGGGGAGGCGAAGAAGCGATCCACCGGAGCGCATTCGACGTCCTGTCCGGCATACATCACGTTGACGGCATCGCAGATCTCGTAGGCCGCGCCGAGGTCGTGCGTGGTCAGCAGCACGGCGACGTTGCGTTCGGTCGCGAGGCGCCGGATCAGGCCGAGGATCTGCGCCTGGATCGTGACATCGAGCGCCGTGGTCGGCTCGTCGGCGATGACGAGGTCGGGCCCGGGCAGCAGCGCCATCGCGATCATCAGCCGCTGGCGCTGGCCGCCAGAGAGCTCGTGCGGATATTTCCGCAGGAGCTGCTTCGGCCGAGGTAGCTGCACGGCATCGAGCAGCTCCAGCACGGCGTCGATATCGGCGCGCCTGCGATCGGAGGGATAGCGCGACACGATCGCCGGCAGCCAGCCGCTGCCGGGCGGCTCGGCGGCGCGCGGCGATTTCCATTTCAGGATCTCCATGATCTGGTCGCCGACCGTGAAGACCGGATTGAAGCTGGTGAACGGATCCTGCGGCACGAAGGTGATGGCGCGGCCGCGCACCGTCCGGTTGACGACCGCGGGATCGGCCGTCAGCAGGTCGGTGCCGCGGAACAACACCCGCCCGCCGGTGATCGTGGTCTGCTCGCGCGGCAGCACGCCCAGGATGGCGCGGGCCAGCGTGGTCTTGCCGCAGCCGCTTTCGCCGACCAGGCCCAGCACGCGGCCGCGTTCGATCGACAGGCTGACTCGGTCGAGGACCGAGGCGAAGCCGGCCTCGGTCGCGAACCCCAACGACAGCTCTTCGACCGACAGGAGCGCCGTCACTTTGCGCCGGCCCCCCGCCTGATGCGTGGATCGAGGAAGTCGCGCAGCCCGTCGCCCAGCAGGTTGAAGCCCATGACGACCATGAAGATCGCGATGCCGGGCGCGGTGGCGTACCACCAGGCCTCGGGCAGGAATTCGCGCGATTCGGCGATCATGCGGCCCCATTCGGGCGTCGGCGGCGGCGCGCCGAGGCCCAGGAAGCCGAGCGCCGCCGCCGTCAGGATGGTGGCGCCCATGCCGATCGAGGTGCGCACGATGATGGCCGACGCGATGTTGGGCAGCACGTGCAGGGTCATGATGCGCAACGGCGAGGCGCCGAGCGCGATCGCCGATTCGATGAAGACCTCGTTCTTCAGTGAGCGCGTTTCGGCGAACACCAGGCGCGCCCAGAACGGCCAGTAGGTGACGCTGAGCGCCAGGATCACGTTCTCGATCGACGGGCCGAGCGTCTGGGCGATGGCGATCGCCAGCACGATCTGCGGCACCGCCAGGAAGATGTCGGAGACGCGCATCAGGAGATTGCTGGGCCAGCCGCCGTAATAGCCGGCTAACAGCCCGATCGGCACGCCGACCACGACGGCCGATCCGACGGCGACGAAGGCGATGGTGATCGTGATGCGGGCGCCGAACATGATGCGGCTCAAGAGGTCGCTGCCCATGCGGTCGGTGCCCAGCAGGTTCGCCGCATCGGGCGGGCGCAGGCGATTGGCGGTATGGAACTCCGAGACGTCGCCGGGAAACGGCGCCAGGATCGGCGCGAAGACGGCCACGAGGACCAGCAGGACGAGCAGCGCCATGCCCAGCGTCGCGGCGCGGTCCTTCCAGAATCGGCGCAGCTCCCGCCGCCATCCCGGCTTCATCGGGCACCCCTCATCGCGCACCCCTGGGGTCGATGAAGGAATGCACGATGTCGACCAGGAGGTTGACGATCACGATCAGGGCGCCGATCCAGATCGTGAAGCCGATGATCGCCTTGTGGTCGGACTGCAGGATCGACTGCACGGCGAAGGTGCCGATGCCGGGCCAGTCGAACACCGTCTCGACGACCACGGCGTTGGTCACCAGGACGCCGAAGATCAGGCCGATCTGGGTGACGGTCGAGATCAGCGCGTTGCGCAGCACGTATTTCCACACGATCAGGCCTGGCGGCATGCCCATGGCGCGCTGGTAGAGCACGTAGTTGCTGTTGATGACATCGAGCACGCCGGCGCGGGTGAAGCGGACGATCGTGGCCGCCGCCGGCAGCGCCAATGTCAGGGCGGGCAGGGCGATGTGGGAGAGGGCGCTGTGCAGGGATTCCATGTCCCAGTCGAGCAGCGAATCGACGATCATGAACCCGGTCACGGGCGTCGGGCCGAAGCCGTCGATCCGGCCGTTGAGCGGCGCCGTGCCGAGCTTCATGGAGAACAGGAACTGCAGCAGCATCGCCAGCCAGAAGGCGGCGATGGCGAGCCCGGAGACGCTCAGCACCCGCACGACGTGGTCCCACAGGGAGTTGCGCTTCAGCGCCGACATCACGCCCAGGGGAATGCCGAGGGCGATCGACAGCACGATGGCGACCAGCGTCAGTTCAAGGGTGGCGGGCAGGCGCTGCGCCAGGTCCTCCGAGATCGGCCGCTGGCTGTAGATGCTGGTGCCGAGATTGCCGGTGACGATGTCGTGGAAATGCCGCAGGAGCTGGACGCTAAGCGGCTGGTCGTAGCCCAGCTTGACGCGCATCGCCTCGATCTGCGCCGGTGTGGCGTTCTCGCCCAGGAGAACCTTCACCGGATCGGTGGGGATGACGTTCGAGATCAGGAAGACGATCACGACCAGCCCGGCCAAGGTCGGCACGAACCAGGCCAGTCGCGAAACGATCATTTCCAGACGGCGCATTTGAAGGGGCCTCTCGACATATTACTTCCTCCCCACGTTATGCGTGGGGAGGAAGTAATATGT
>JAEZHS010000718.1 GCA_023436825.1 Pseudomonadota bacterium
TTGCCGGTGTCGAGCGCCGGATTGACGATGCTCTGGCAGTTGGCGTCGACCACGACGTCGAAGTTGCCGCTGCGCATGGCCTGGAACCACGGCCCGGTCGGCACGACCTTCTGCTCGACGTTGAGGCCGATCTTTTTCCATTCGCCGATCAGCCAGGTGCCGACGAACTTGTAGGGCTGGTCGACGTTGCGGTTGGTCAGCTCGAACTTCAGCCCCTCGGCGCCGGCCTCCTTCAGCAGCCGACGCGCCTCGGCCCGTGCCTTCTCGATGTCCGGCCAGTAGCCCGCCATCTGCTCCAGCTCCTCCTTGGTGGCGGCGAGCGGTGAGCCCGGGAAGACGATGCCGCCCACGGTCTTGACGTTGGCGATCTTGGAGAGCGCGGGCGCGCCCTTCCATTGGTCGACGGCAAGGGCGAGCGCGCGGCGCACCCGCACGTCGTCGAACGGCTTCTTCTTGTGGTTGGGCGTGATGATGTTGCCGCAGTTCCAGTCGCTCTCCTGGATCTTGACGTCCTTGCCCGCCTCCTTGACGAGCGAATCGCGGGCCGACGGCGGCAGGCCGCGGAACTCCATGGCGGCGCGGTCGGCGCGGATGGCGTCGACGCGCACCGACTGCTTGTCGGCGAAGATGCCCTCGATGGCGTCGAGGTATGGCTGGCCCTTGTGATAGTAGTCGGGGTTGCGCACGCCCTTGATCGACTGGCCGACGTCGTAGCTGGCGAACTTGAACGGGCCGGAGCCCATGATGTTCTTCTCGTACCAGTGCGGGTCCTTGTCGAGGATCTCCTTCTTGTAGATCCAGGTGAAGGGATCGGCGAGCGCCGGCAGGAAGGCGTTCGTCGCGAACTTCAGCTTGAACACCACGGTGGTGTCGTCGGGGATCTCGATCTTGTCGACCATGGCGTAGTAGCTGACGCGGGCGCTGGTCGTGCCCTGCGGCGGGAATACGATGCGCCGCCACGATGCTCCGACATCCTGCGCCGTGAGCTTGCTGCCGTCGTGGAACTTCACGTCGGAGCGGATCTTGAAGGTGTAGGTCTTGCCGCCGTCGGTGGGCTTGGGCATCTCGGTGCAGAGGTCGCAGACATACTCGGTGGTCGAGGCCGGGTTGTCGGGCGGGACCCGGATCAGCACGCTGTAGAACGGCGCCCCGGCATGCACCGTGGCGAAGGTCGTCTCGCGATGGCCGTCGAAGCTCGGCGGCGCGTCGGCCGGGATCATGTAGACGAGCGTGCCGCCGCGTTTCGGCGTCTGCGCCCCGGCGGGGACCGCCGCGATCGCCGCTGCCAGGCCAAGGCCGGCAGCCCAAAGTCCTGTACGCGGGTACATCGACCCTCCCTTGCAATCTGATTCTTGGTACTTTCCTTTCTCGTACGCTGACGCTTACGCTTTGCTGTACGTCTTGCCGGAGCGCGTACCTCCAGGTCCGCTCATGATCTTCCGGACCGCGAGCTTCCAGCTCGCTCACGCTTCATGAGCGCGCAGGATGCGCGCGGTCCGGAAGAGGATGAGCATGAGCGGACCTGGAGATCCACGCTCCGGAAAGAGGCTCGATCGACATTCAGTTCACCTCGCTGCACGCCACCCAATGCCGCGGCCGCAGCTCTCGCAGAACGGGTCTCGCCTGCCGGCAGCCTTCGACGGCCATCGGGCAGCGCGGATGAAAGACGCAGCCCGGCGGCGGGTTGATCGGGCTCGGCACCTCGCCCCGCGTCGGCCGGAACTCGCGGGCGGCCTCGACGCGCGGATCGGGGATCGGCACCGCCGACAGCAGGGCCTGCGTATAGGGATGCAGCGGATTGTCGAACAACTCGTCGCTGTCGGCCATCTCGACGATGCGGCCGAGATACATCACGGCGACGCGCTGGCAGAGATGGCGCACGACCGAGAGATCGTGGGCAATGAAGAGATAGGTGAGCCGGAAGCGTTCGCGCAGGTCCTCCAGCAGGTTCACCACCTGGGCCTGGATCGACACGTCGAGCGCCGACACCGCCTCGTCGCAGACGATGAACTCCGGATCGAGGGCGAGCGCGCGGGCGATGCCGACGCGCTGGCGCTGGCCGCCCGACATCTCGTGCGGATAACGGTCGGCGAACTTCGGATCGAGGCCGCACACCGACAGGAGATCCCTCACCTTGTCGCGACGGCGCTTCGCATCGGGCTCGACGCCGTGCACCTTGATCGGCTCGGCGATGATGGCGCCGACCTTCATGCGCGGATTTAGCGAGCTGTAGGGGTCCTGGAAGATCACCTGCATGCGCCGGCGCAGCGCGATCAGGTCGCGGCGTTCCATGCGGTTGACGTCCTGGCCGTCGAACAGGATCTCGCCCGCGGTCGGCTTCTCCAGCCGCAGGATGCAGCGCCCCGTCGTGGTCTTGCCGCAGCCGCTTTCGCCCACCAGGCCCAGCGTCTCGCCGCGGCCGATGGCGAAGTCCACGCCGTCGACGGCCTTCACGTCGCCGATCTTGCGGGTCATCACGATGCCCTCGGAGATCGGGAAGTGCATGGCAAGGCCGCGGACTTCGAGCAGCGGCCGCTCGGCAGCAGACTGGGCCGGGGGTGCGTTCATGCCGCGACGTCCCGGATGTCCGCGAGTTCGGCGCTGCGGAAGCAGGCGGAGAGATGCCCCGGTTCCCCGACCGCCGCGAGCGGCGGCCGCGCCTGGCCACATTGCTCGATGGCAAAACGACAACGCGGCCGGAAGGCGCATCCACCATCCAGCCGCGTCAGGTCCGGCGGTTGGCCGTCGACAGGATCGAGTCGCGCCCGGCGCGGTTGATCGAGTCGCGGCACGGATTTAAGGAGCGCCATCGTGTAGGGATGGCGCGGGTTGTGATAGATCGCGTCGGCGCTGCCCGCCTCGACAATGCGGCCGGCATACATGACGTTGACCCGACCGGCATAGCGGGCGACGACGCCGAGATTGTGGGTGATGATGATCTGGGCGACGCCGAGCTTCAGCGTCAGCGACTTCATCAGCTCCAGGATCTGCGCCTGGATGGTGACGTCGAGCGCCGTGGTCGGCTCGTCGGCGATGATCAGCTTGGGATTGCAGGCGAGCGCCACCGCGATCATGACGCGTTGGCGCATGCCGCCGGAAAGCTGGTGGGGATACTGCTTCAGCCGGCGCTTCGGATCGGCGATGCCGACCATCTCCAGGAGTTCCAGAGCGCGGCGCTCGGCGGTGGCGCGGTCGGCACCCTGGTGCTGCTCCAGCGTCTCGGTGATCTGGCGGGCGATCGAGAGCACGGGATTGAGCGAGGTCATCGGCTCCTGGAACACCATGCCGATGTCGCGGCCGCGGATCTCGCGCATCTCGAGCTCGGACAGGAGGCGCAGGTCCTTGCCGTCGAACAGGATCTCGCCGCAGGTGATGCGTCCCGGCGGATCGGGGATCAGGCGCAGGATGCTGAGCGCACCGACCGACTTGCCGGAACCGCTCTCGCCCACGATGGCCACGGTCTCGCCGTGCTCGACGGTGTAGGAAATGCCGTCGACGGCGCGCACCAGCCCGGCGCCTGTCCTGAATTCGGTATGAAGTGCCTTCACCTCCAGCAATGGCGGCATGCTGTCCGTCTCCCAAGCCCTGCTTGTCGCCAGCGTGCACTTCTCCCACGGGAGCACCCTGGTCCCGCGGAAGGCCCCATTTGCCGGCTCGTTCGTCCCTGATGCGAAGCCGTTTCCTCAACCGTGCTACCGCCGTGTTTCTCCCTTATCCGGCGGTGCAGCCTCTTCTGGGCTGCGAAAATCGTAGGGGACGTACCGATGAGGTGCAAGCCATTAAGGCGTGGGACGGCGGGCCAGCAGGGCAGCGACGGCGGCCAGGGCGGCCAAACCGCCGAACAAGACCAGCGAGCCCGTATAGTTGCCGCTGGCGTCACGAAGCAGGCCGGAGGCGATCGGGCCGACGGCCTGGGCGATCACTTGCAGTGACAGGGCGACGCTGCGGATAGCGCCGTAGCTTTCCCGACCGAAATAGTCGGCCCAGGCCATGGGCAGCAGGGTCATGACGCCGCCGATGCCGAGGCCGAACAGGCCGGCAAACAGGTAGGCGCTTTCGACGGCGCCGACGCCGATCAAGCCCACTGTCCCCGTTCCCAGCAGCACGGCGGCCACCGACATCACGAAGCGCAACGGCCAGCGCCGCGGCAGGAAGCCGATGCCGAAGCTCGCGACCGCGGACATCGCCGAGAAGAAGCTGATCACGGTGGCCGCGACGATGGGCGACAGGCCGCGCTCGATGAGATGCGGCGCCTGATGCAGGCTGACACCGGCCTGCACCGGGTAGACCAGCACCGTGTAGAGCGACAGGAGCCAGAATGCCCGGGTGCGCATGGCGGCGCCGCGGCTGAAGCGCGGCTCGACGACGGGCGTTGCCGCACCTGAGGTGATGCGGTCGGGCACCAGCCCGACATCCTCTGGCCGGCGCACCAGGAACAACCAGGCTGGCAGGAAGCCGATCGCCAGCACGGCGGCGCCGATGACCACCCAGCCGTGCCGCCACCCGCCGTCCTGCATGGCGAGCTGGGCCATGATCGGCAGGACCACCAAGCCGGACATCTGCGCCAACGTCGCGATGGAGGTGGCGCGTGCCCGCCGCGCCACGAACCAGTTGTTCAGCGCGCCATAGAGTCCGAGATCGTACGGCCCGGCCCAGATCATGCGGGCGAAGACGAACAACAGGTAGAAGAGCAGCAACGACTGCACGAGCGACAGCGCCATCGTCGCCAAGCCAGTGCCGAGCACGGCGAGACAGAGGATCAGGCGCGCGCCCCGCCGGTCGAGGACCGGGCCAATGAGCGGCGAGACGAAGGCCGCCAGCACGCCGCCCAGCGACACCGCGCCCGCCATCTCGGTGCGCGACCAGCCGAAGGCGTCGGTCATGGGCACGATGAAGACCGACAGGGTGGCCACCGCCGGTCCCTGGCGTGCGAAGCCCGCCAAGCAGATGCAGGCGAGCACGATCCAGCCATAGAAGAATGGCAGGCGCGGGACGAGCAGACGGGGCAGAAGCGGCGGACGCATCGGCGCGCCAGTAGACCGCCGAACGACGCCGGCCGGCTAGCGCAAATCCTTCGTGCACCTCCCCTCATGTTCCTCTCCCCCGTTAGGGGGAGAGGCTAGGTGAGGGGGTTGCACGGGCTGTCCAAGCCCCTCACGCAACCTCTCCCCTAGCGGGGGAGAGGAGCATGAACGATGTGTCCACCGATGCCCACATCACACACCAAGGTGCCTGTGCAGGATGGCCGGGCGGGCGCGCACGGCGTCGGCGGTCATGGCTTCGACGATGTGGCCGTGTCCAGGGCATAAACGTGATCTGCCAAGGTCAGAGCGGCGGAGATGTTTTTGCTCGACGACGGCGCGAGCCAAGCAGCGCTGCGACGGCTGATGGCGAATTTCCACCCGGCGACCTCGCGCGGATCCCGGCCGCTCCGGCGGCGGCCTTCCCTCCCCTGTGAGCGCTGGCGCCAAGCTAGTCGTCGCCCCGGCCGGGGCGTAGACTGAGGCCGATCGTCGAGGCTCGAGATGGCCGCAAGTCGAACCCTGATCTGCAAGGGATGCTGGCAGAACATGCGCGTGCCGATGGCGCTGCGCGGCCCGCTTTCGCTGCCGTTCCGGGTGGTCGGCATCCGGCCCAGCCGCATGAATCCCAATCTTTGCACCTTCTGCGAGCTCATGTTCCGGAGGGTCATGAAGGCGACCAAGATCACGATCGACGCCACCATCATGTTCGCCGACCTCAGGGCCTATACCAGCCTGTCGCAGTCGCTGTCGGCGACCGAGATGGGCGGCGTGCTCGACATTTTCTACGACGAAGCGGCGGCCGCCATCTGGGAGTTCGACGGGCTTTTGAACAAGACGATCGGCGATGCGGTGATGGCGGTGTTCAACTTCCCGGTGAAGCAGCCGGACCATGAACGGCAGGCGCTGCTGGCCGCCCGCGACCTGCAGCGGCGCATGGCGCTGCGGCAACCCGACTTCGCCGGCCTGCTCGGCGGGACCAAGGCCGAAGTCGGCGTCGGCATCGGCATTCACTGTGGCGAGCTGAGCTTCGGCGAATTCGGCCGCTCCCATCGCGACCTGACCGCCATCGGCACGGTGGTCAACACCGCAGCGCGCGCCCAGTCCGCCGCTCAGCCCGGCGAGATCCTGGTCACCGAGGCCGTTCATCGGCGTGCGCCCGACGATCTCGCGGGCAGCATCAGCAAACCGTACGACCTGAAAGGCTTCGAGCGACCCGTCACGCTCTATTCAGCGTGACCCGCTACGGCTCGAGGACCAAAGGGCCGACCGTCGTGCGGCCCTCTAGGTCGCGGTGCGCCTGGGCGGCGGCCGACAGCGGATAGCGATGCCGGATGTCGAGGCGGATGGTGCCCTGCCGCAACGCGTCGAAGGTGCGCTGCGCCATTTCGGTCAGGGCGGAGCGCTCGGCGGTGTAGTGGAACAGCACCGGGCTGGAGAAGGTCGCGGATTTCTGGCCGAGGCTTTCGACCGACAGGCGATCGACCGCGCCACTGGCGTGGCCGTAGCAGATCCAGTGGCCGCACATGGCGAGCGCCTCGAGGTTCTCGCGCGCGGCGGCCTGGCCGAGGCCGTCATAGATGACGTCGGCGCCGCGGCCATCGGTGGCGTCGTGCAGGGCGGCGGCAAAGCGATAGTCGCGGCCGACGATGACGGCATCGCAGCCCGCCGCCCTTGCGGCGCGGGCCTTGTCGTCGGTCGAGACGGTGCCGATCACCCGCGCACCCAGGGCCTTGGCCCATTGGCAGAGCAGCAGGCCGACGCCACCCGCGGCGGCATGGACCAGGACGGTCTCGCCGCCGCGCAGCAGGTGGGTGCGATGCAGCAGGTATTCCGCCGTCATGCCCTTCAGCATCACGGCCGCCGCCGTCTCGTCGTCGACCTCGTCGGGCAGCACGACGACCTGGTTCGCCGCCAGGGTGCGCACGCCGACATAGGCGCCGGGCGGTGCGCAGGCATAGGCGACTCGGTCGCCCGGCAACAGGTGTGTGACGCCGTCGCCGACATCGAGGACCGCGCCCGCCGCTTCCATGCCGATTGGAGCCGGCGGCTCGATCATCCGGTACTCGCCCTTGCGGATGTAGACGTCGATGTAGTTGACGCCGATGGCGCTGTGCCTCAGGCGGACCTCGCCGGGCCCGGGCGTCCTTGCCTCGAGAGGACGCGCCTCCAGCACGTCCGGTCCGCCGAAGCGACTCGCGATCATGCCTTGCGTCGCCATCGTCTCGCCGCCGGCCGTCCGGATGGCTGGCGCTCCCGGCCGGCGCCGCAGGAAAGCGCGCAGGCCCTCGAAGCCGCCTTCGTAGACGCCCTTGCCCACGAGATCCGCGAATTCCTGCTCGCGGCCGCGCGGTGTGTCGAAGGTCGACTGCCAGTGCCAGAAGGTGCGATCGCCGTCGGTGACGCGCTTGAGCTGGACGGTGGCAACGTAGCGCTGCATGGGCAGCGTGGCGTCGAGGATGCAGTAGGTCGAAACGTAGTCGCTGTCCGAGAGGGCGAGAAGCTGCTCGCGGATGTGGTTGCCGTCCTTGAGGGTGAAGTTGCGCACGCAGCCGACCTGGTCGGAGGGCTCGTCGTTCTCGATCACCGATTCGGCGACGACCGGATGCCAGGCCGTGTGACTGTTGAAGTCGCGCAGGACCGCCCACACGCGCTCGATCGGCGCGTCGATGATCGCGGACCGGGTGACTCGGATCATACGTCTCCCGGACCGCGCGCGTCCCGCGCGCTCGGACGCGCATGTAATG
>JAEZHS010000719.1 GCA_023436825.1 Pseudomonadota bacterium
CGCGGTGGGCGTTCGACGCCGACACCTCCCCAGCTACCCTGGGGAGGAAGGCCTTACTACGGCGCGATCATCTTGTAGACGCGCGCGGCGGTGTCGCTGTAGAGCGCCTTCTTCTCCGCGGCCGAGGCGCCCTTGGTGATGATCTTGAAGGCGTTCCAGAGTTCGGTGTAGCCGCACGATTGCTTGTCGGGCGGGAAGTTGCTCTCGAACATGCAGCGCTCCGCGCCGAACAGGTCGATGCAGGTCTCGATGTAGGGCTTCCACACCGCCGCCAGTTCCTGCGAGGAGGGCGGCACGTCCCGCAAGTGGAAGTCGAAGCCGAACGATGTCATGCCGAGCCCGCCCAGCTTGACGACGACATTGGGGCAGCCGGCGAGATCCTGCATGTTCTTCTTCCAGACGGGCAGGGTCTCGGCCTGTTTGCCGGCATACTGGCCGATGCCGAGATGGCCGCCGACATGGTCGACGATGATGCTCTGGCCGGGAAAGGCGCGGGCAATGTCCAGCAGGTCGGGAAGCTGCGGAAAGAAGTGCCATGAGTCGAAGGTGAGGCCGAGCTTGCCGAGCTCGGCGAAGCCTTCGCGGAACTTCGGATCGAGCAGGCGGTGGCGCGGGATCGGCCGCGAGACATGCTGGCCGGCCAGGCCTTCGTCCCACGACGTGCCGTAGCGCACGCCGCGGAAGCGGCCGCCGGCGACGGCGATCTCGGCTTCCAGCACGGCACGCACGCGGCTGCCCAGCATCAGGTCGGCCCAGCCGATGATCGCCTCGCAGGCGCGCATCTTGCCGTACTGGCCCGAGGCGCTCTGGGCGGCGATGCCGTTAACGAACTCGACTTCGCCCACGGGCTTCATCTCTTCCGGCCCCGTCGCGCGGAACATCGCCTGGCATTCGAGGAACACGGTCGAGACGATGTTGTGCCCGCCGCCGGTGTCCTCCAGCAGCTCGGCCAGGAAGTAGCGGCCTCGACCGCGGTGCGGGGCATCCCATAGATGATGGTGCGGATCGATGATCGGCAGGTCCGGCTCGAGCGCCTGTTCGGGCGGGCGTTTGGACAGCCACGCCGCGAGTTCGGCATTGTTACGGTGGATCAGTCCGCGATATTCACCGTCGGCCATGCTTGTTTCCTCCTGCTTGGGGACAAGCCTACGGCAGGAGCGGAGAGCGGAGCATGCGGATTTGCGTATACGGGGCAGGCGCCATCGGCGGCAATTTCGCGGCGCGACTGGCCGATGCCGGCAACGAGGTCTCGATCGTGGCGCGCGGCGCGCATCTCGAGGCGATCCGTGCCCGCGGCCTTACCCTGCTGGCCGGCGACAGGAAGATCACGGCCAGGGTGAAGGCGTCAGACCGGCCGGCCGATCTCGGACCGCAGGACGCCGTGCTGGTGACGCTGAAGGCCTCCGGCCAGCACGCGCTCGCCGGCAACGTCGAGCCTTTGCTCGGGCCCGACACGGCCGTCGCCTTCGTCCAGAACGGCATTCCCTGGTGGTACGGCCACGGGCTCTCCAAGTCGCGCCCACCGGCGCCCGATCTCAGCCGTCTCGATCCGGACGGCGCGCTCGCCAAGTCGGTCGGCATGCATCGCGTGGTGGGCGCGGTCGTGAGCTCACCCAACCATGTGATCGAGCCGGGCGTGGTCGAGAACGAGGTGCCCGATCGCAACATCCTCTGGGTCGGCGAGCCGGACGACCGGTCGAGCCCGCGCATCGAGGCGTTGCGCACCGCTCTCAAGGCGGCCGGCATCGGCTCGCCGGCGACGACCGACATCCGCTACGAGATCTGGCACAAGCTGATGGCCAACCTGACGGGCTCGACGGTGTGCCTGCTGACGGGCCAGCCCGTCCACGTCCAGAAGACGCCGCTGATCAATCGGCTGTCGCGGCGCGCCCATGCCGAGGCGCTGGCCGTCGCCGCCGCCCACGGCGTGGTCCTCGACGATCATCCTGACGAGCGCTATGGCCCCAAGCGCGTCTATACCAGCCATCGGCCGTCGATCCTGCAGGACTACGATCTCGGTCGGCCGATGGAAGTGGAATCGATCGTGCGAGCGCCGGTCGCCTTCGCCCGCAGCGCGGGGGTCGACACGCCGACGCTGGACGCGATCGAAGCGATCTGCGTGGCGCTCGCCCACGCCAAGGGCCTCTACACGCCGTAGCCCGGCTACGTTAGGATCGGCGATCCCAATGATCGAGGAAACGCCATGAAGCCCAGGATCATGCGCGCCGCGTCCCGTCCGACAGCCAAGGCGGAACCGGCCAACTTCGTCGGTACGGTGCTGTCCGACCCGGTCTTCGCGCCCGAAGGCCCCTCGCGCCTGCGTGCGTCGCGGGTGTCGTTCATGCCCGGCGGCCGCACCAACTGGCACAAGCACGCCGTCGGCCAGGTCCTCTACGTGTTGTCGGGTGTGGGCCGCTATCAGCTCGAAGGCGAGCCGGTACAGGAGATCAAGCCGGGCGATACCGTGGTCATCCCGCCCAACGCGCGCCATTGGCACGGCTCGGCGCCCGACACCATGATGGTCCATCTCGCCATGTCGGAGACCAACGAGAAGGGCGAGGCGACGAGCTGGTTCGAGCCGGTCAGCGACACCGACTACAGCAAGCCGCCGGCGAAGGCGTAACCGCCGCTCTCGCAGGACCGCGGACCTGGAGGTCCGCGGTCCGACAAGACTAGGTCGCCGTGCCGCCGACCGTCAGCGCATCGATGCGCAGCGTCGGCTGGCCGACGCCGACCGGCACACCCTGGCCGTCCTTGCCGCAGGTGCCGATGCCGGGGTCGAGCGACATGTCGTTGCCGACCATGCCGACCTTGGTCAGCGCCTCGGAGCCGGCGCCGATCAGGGTCGCGCCCTTGACGGGTGCGCCGAGCTTGCCGTCCTCGATCAGGTAGCCCTCGGTGACGGTGAACACGAACTTGCCCGACACGATGTCGACCTGACCGCCGCCGAAATTGGCGCAGTAGAGGCCCTTCTTCACCGAGGCGATGATCTCCTTCGGATCCGCGGTCCCGCCCAGCATGAAGGTGTTGGTCATGCGCGGCATAGGCGCATGGGCGTGGCTCTGGCGCCGGCCGTTGCCGGTCGGCTTCACACCCATCAGGCGCGCGTTCTGGCGGTCCTGCATCAGGCCAACCAGGCGGCCATTCTCGATCAGTACGTTGCGCTGCGTCGGCGTGCCCTCGTCATCGATGGTGAGCGAGCCGCGGCGGTCGGCAAGGGTGCCGTCATCGACCACCGTGACGCCGGGCGAGGCGATCATGTCGCCCATCATGCTGGTGAACATCGACGTTTTCTTGCGATGGAAGTCGCCCTCCAGCCCGTGGCCCACGGCCTCGTGCCAGAGCACGCCCGACCAGCCCGAGCCCAGCACCACCGGCATCTCACCGGCTGGCGCCGGCACCGATTGCAGGTTCACCAGCGACTGGCGGATCGCCTCGTCGGCCTCGCGCTGCCAGTATTCGGGCTTGAAGATGTCGCCGTAGGCGGCACGCCGGCCCGAGCCGGTGCTGCCGGCCTCCATGCGGTTGCCGTCGGCACAGACGACGCTGACGTTCAGCCGCACCAGCGGCCGCACATCGGCCGCGCGCCAGCCGCCGGCCTTGATGATCTCGACCACCTGCCAGGAAGCCGACATCGAGATCGAGACCTGGCGCGCCTTGGGCTCCTTGCCGCGCACATAAGCGTCGATCTCCTGCAGCAGCGCCACCTTGCGGGCGAACGCTTCGCCGTCGATCGGATTGTCGTCGGCATAGAGCAGCTGGTTGGTGCCGCGGGGCGATTCATCCATCTTGCCGCTATGGCCCGTGCGCACCGCCTTGACGGTGGCGACGGCACGCTTCAGCGCCTGCTCGTCGAGCGCCGAGGCGTGGGCGAAGCCCGTGGCCTCGCCGGCGACGCTGCGCAGGCCGAAGCCCTGGGTGGTGTCGAACGACGCGCTCTTCAGCTTGCCGTCGTCGAAGGCAAGGCTCTCGCTCTGCTCGTACTCGAGGAATAGCTCGCCGTCGTCGCAGCCCGCTAGTGCGTCCTCGACCATCTTCTCGGTCTTGCGACGGTCGAGGCCACCTTTGCCGAAGAACAGGTTGTCGGCGGTGGCGAGATGGTTGATCGATTTGCTCATGACGAATGCCCTTTCATCGCCAAAAATGGGCATTCGCCGAGGCGGGCGCAAGCGCGATGTCGATTAGG
>JAEZHS010000730.1 GCA_023436825.1 Pseudomonadota bacterium
GCGGCGTTCGGCGGAACGATGCTCAACGCGGCGTTCCGGGAGCAATGGTGGCCGCTCGCCTGCCTGCACGTCGCCCTGAACATCGGGCTGCTCGCCATGGAGCTGGCCGGCCCGCACCGCCGCGCCGTGCGGATCGGCGGCGCCCTCGTCTTCGCCGTCGTCCTGGCCGGCGCGACCGACGCCGCCCTGGGATCCGGCAGGACCTTGACCGTGCCCATCGCGCTGGCGGGCCTGGCTGCCGTCACCTGCGCCTGGACCCTGTATCGCAGCTACGCGTCCCCAGTGTCGACACCGCGAGAAACCGCAAGGAGAACCCCATGAGCATGCTGAACGACGTCGATGGAAGCGCCGCGGCCCGGCCGCAGGTCCATGCGTCGCGGCGCTTTCCTGCGACCATCGGGCGGTTCGACGAGCGCGCCGACCGGGCAGCGATCGACGGGCTGACGCGATGGGTCGAGGAGCGCTATCGCGCCGACCTGGCCGAGCGGCCGTCCAAGCACGTCTATGTCAGCACACTGCCCGAGCCCGTGATCGCCGAGATCGACCGGCTGCGCGACAGCGCGCTCATACGCTCCCTGATCGCGAGCCGGGTCGCGCCGGGCAGCGTCATCGCGCCGATGAAGCACACCGACGAGCTCTACATCTCGCACTACAACAAGGATCGCGGCGGCGACCAGGGACTGTTCGACAAGCACTACGACGGCAACCTGCGGTTCCTGGCGTCGAGCGTCGTCGTGCGGGCGCTGATCTACCTGCAGTCCGACGCCACCTACAAGGTCGTGTTCGACGACAGCCGCGTCGAGAAGGCCTTCGAGACCTACGATTTCGGCCTGCTGGACTTTCACCGCGAGCTGCACTGGGTCGAGGGCCAGTACAATCCGGCCGGCCGCCAGCGCATCCTGCTGAAGTGCAACTACCTGGTCACGCCGCGCAACGCCGCCGTTGCCGGGCGCGCGGCGCTGGCCGCCAACACCGCCGTGTTCTACGTCGTCAAGGCGGCGATGGAGTACTCCAAGAGCCCGCGCACACCGGCCGAGCGCGCCGTCGGCTTCCTGTGCAACCTGTTCCGCCGGCTGAACAACATCCATCCGCTGATCCCGCTCGCGCTCGTCGCCGGCGCGGCCATGGGGACGCTCGCGGCAGCGATCTGGGGCGTCTCTTTCCTGTAACTGGAACGCGGTACGAAGGTCACTCTGTCTCGCTGCGTCACCGGAAACAACAAGACTGCTGAAAGTGCCCCCTCGCATCGGTCCAACGCCCGCCGGCAAGGACCGAGCCTCACGCCTTCCGCCGACCCAGCGCCGGTCGCTCCGCCTCACGGCCAGCGACAGCGAGTGGCCGCGACTCCCCCTCCATCGACAAGGACAGCGCTCATGAGTGGCTTCTTCAACGAACTGAAAGTGCAGCGTTGGGACGACCACCGCTACTACCACCACAGCAAGGTCAACCAGTCGCTTCATCTGGTCAGTGCGACGACTTTCCTGTTCGCCTACGTGGTGGCGTTCTCCGATCCCGCCATGGCCGCGTTGATCGGCTGGCTGGTCGCCATGACCACGCGCCAGGTCGGCCATCTGTTCTTCGAGCCGCGCGGCTACGACCAGATCAACCAGGCGACTGACGAGTACAAGGAAGAGATCAAGGTCGGCTACAACATCAAACGCAAGCTGGTGCTGCTGGCGGTCTGGGCGGCCTCGCCGCTGCTGCTGGTCGTCGATCCGACGCTGCTCGGCGTCTTCACCCCGCACGCCGACTGGTCCGAGTTCATGACCCATGTCGGCCAGCTGTGGCTGGTGGTCGGCCTCTCCGGCATCGCCTTCCGCGTCGTGCAGCTCTTCCTGCTGAAGGACCTGCAGACCGGCCTGGTGTGGGCGACCAAGATCGCCACCGACCCGTTCCACGACATCAAGCTCTATCATCGGGCGCCGTGGGAGCTGGTGACCGGCCGTTACACGAGGCACACCGCGCAGGCCGTCGCCGCGCCGATCATCCCCGACGAGATCATTCCCGCCCTGGGGGAGGAGATCGCCGAGGAGGTGCCGGTGCCGGTGTCGAAGACGGGCGTTTAGCTGCAAACTGCCGTCATCCCGACCGGAGCCGAGCGTAGCGAGGCGAAGTGGAGGGACCTTTCCTTACGGCGCCGGCGACAGAGAAGGTCCCTCGACTACGCCACCCTTCGGGTGGCTTCGCTCGGGATGACCGAGGAACGCAGCCAGCATCTCGCGCAGGATCCGTCGCTTGATGGCCCTGTCGGTGGCCAGCGCGCCGGTTTCCCACCAACCGTCGCGGCGCATGGCTTCGGCGGCGGCGAGGAAGCGCTCGGCCACGGCCTCGAAGTCGGCGTCGCTGAAGTTCAGGCTGAAGATCAATCGGCCGGTGCCGATCCAGCTCAGCGCCAGGCGCTCGGCCCTGAGATAGTACTGGAGCATCCAGTTGTAGCGCGACGAGCGCGTGTGGCAGACGGTCCAGACCGTCGACAGCGCCGCGATGTGGAGCGGCAGGCCGCGCTCGGCGAGCCGGCGATTGAGCGATTCCGTCCGCGCCGCCCAGGTCGCGTCGAGATCGCGATAGAGCGCCTGCATTCCGGGGCTCTCGAGGTGGACCAGAAACTCGTTCATCGCCGCCATGACGTAGGGATGGGAATTGAACGTGCCGCGGGCGAAGCAGATGTCGACAGGGCGATCGTCGCAATAGCGCTTCATGAAACGGTGCTGGCCGCACACCACGCCGATGGGAAAGCCGCCGCCCACCGTCTTGCCGTAGGTCACGATGTCGGCGGTGACGCCGAAATATTCCTGGGCGCCGCCGGGCGCCAGGCGAAAGCCGAGGAAGACCTCGTCGAAGATCAGCACGATGCCGCGCTCGCTGCAGACGGCGCGCAGCGCCTTCAGCCAGGCGGTGTAGGCGGCGCGATCGACGCTCTTGTCCGGCCGGCTCGCGACCAGGGTCGAATCGGCGGGGGCGGCGATGTTGGGATAGAGCGCCTGCACCGGATTGACCAGCACGCAGGCGATGTCGCGGCGACTGCGCAGCACGGCGAGCGTCCTCTCGGACATTTCCGCCAGGGTGTAGGTGCCGCGGGCGGGCTCCGGGTTGCCGACGCCGGGCTGAACGTCGCCCCACCAGCCGTGATAGGTGCCGCAGAAGCGCACGAGATGGGAGCGCTTCGTGTGATAGCGCGCCAGCCGCACGGCCTGCATGACCGCTTCCGTGCCCGACATGTGGAACGAGACCTCGTCCATGCCGGAGATGCGGGCGAGCCGCGCGGCATTGTCGGCGACCAGAGAGGGATAGGAGCCCAGCACCGGGCCGAGCGCGTCGACGCGCCGGGCGCCGCGCTCCATGCAGCCCTTGTAGAAATCGTAGCCCAGCAGGTTCACGCCGTAGGAACCGCTGAGATCGTAGGCGGCGTTGCCGTCGAGATCGGTGACCTGCACGCCGCTCGACGAGGCGACGAACGAGCTCGCCGGCAGGGCCGCCTTGACGCGCGGGCTGAACTGGAAGGGCACGCGGTAGCTCTCAGTGAACTGCAGGTCCGAGATGTGCGCCGCGGCCTCGGCGGTGCGGCCGAGCGTGCGCGCTGCCTCGAGGCGGAGCTTGCGCGACAGTTCTTCGAACCCTGCGCGGCGCCGCTCGGTGATTTCCGCGCTGGCGTCATCGGCCCGGAAGAACTGCGCATCGCCGTAGGCATAGCGCGGCACCAGCGCGGCGATGCGGCGAGACAGGCGCGAATGCCCGGCGAGCGAGCGATGCTTGGCGCGCGACAGGGCGAGTCGCGCCCGCAGCTTCATTCCCAGCATGACCACCAGCAGGCCTGCAGCCAGCAACGCGGCAATCGACCAGCCATCCAGCATCACAGCCATCTCAACACCCCATGACCCTGCGTTCGGAACTCGCCAAAATCGTCCAGCAGGAGGACATCAACTTCCTGCTGACCAACCGGATTCCCCGGCGGCTCGCCACGCGCTTCCTCGGCTGGTTCAGCCAGATCGAGAATCCGGCCGTGGCACGGGCGTCGATCGCCGTATGGCGCCTGTTCGCCGACCTCGATCTCAGCGACGCCAGGCAGAAATCCTTCAAGAGCCTGCATGCCTGCTTCACGCGCGAGCTCAGGCCCGGCGCACGTCCGGTCGACGGCGATCCGCAAGTGCTGACAAGCCCGTGCGACGCCATCGTCGGCGCCTGCGGCAGGATCGACGGCGGCCAAGTCCTGCAAGCCAAGGGGTTCCCGTACGCGCTGCGGGACCTGCTGATCGATCCGGCGCTGATCGAGGCCTATCGCGACGGCCAGTACGCGACGCTGAGACTCACCTCGAGCATGTATCACCGCTTCCATGCGCCCTACGACGCGACCGTCGAGCGGGTGACCTACATCTCGGGCGACACCTGGAACGTCAATCCGATCGCGCTCCGGCGCGTGGAGAACCTGTTCTGCAAGAACGAGCGCGCCGTGATCCGCACCAAGCTTGCCGCCGGCGACGAGGGCAGTCATCTCGTGACCCTGGTGCCGGTGGCCGCGATCCTCGTGGCCAGCATCCGCCTGCACTTCCTCGATGTGACGATGAACATGAACTATCGCGGCGCCGCTGAGATCGAGTGCGATACGCCCGTCAGGAAGGGCGACGAGCTCGGCTGGTTCGAGCATGGATCGACGATCATCGTGTTCGCGCCGCCGGGCTTTCGCCTGTGCGACGGTATCGGCGAAGGCACTCCCATCCGGATGGGCCGCGCGCTCATGCACCTGCCATGACGATCCTCGATTCTGTCTTGTGAATCAAAGCCGTTGCGCCGTCGTTACCCTGTTGTGTCGGTTGAGTGACGCGCGCGGCCCGTATCCATGCCTTCAAAAGCCCAAATGCGCGCCTTGAAGTCCGCTATTTTAAGATATATCTTAGACATATCTAAACATAGGAGGACAACGACAGTGACATTCTCCCACCCCACACACGGCCATGAAGCGGGCCGGCGCCACTGGCACGGCGACGACAACCACTATCGTCGCGGCTTCGGACGACGATGCAGACGCGACGGATCGGACGAGGCCGATGAGCTGGAACTCGCCGGCGGTCACGGCTCACGCCGGGGCCCCTTCGGCCATCGCGGTCGTCACGGCTTCGGCCGCGACGGCGAGCCCGGCGATGGACGCGGCCGGCGGCGGCGCGTGTTCGATTCGGGCGAGCTACAGCTCGTGCTGCTGAAGCTGATCGCCGACCAGCCGCGCCACGGCTACGAGCTCATCCGCGCGATCGAGGAGCTGACGGGCGGCGCCTACGTGCCGAGTCCCGGCGTGATCTACCCGACGCTCACCCTGCTGCAGGACATGGGCCGAATCGAAGAGGCGACGGCCGCCGGACCGCGCAAGCCGTTCGCGGTGAGAGCCGATGGCACCGCCGAACTCGAGGCCAAGAAGCAGGACGTCGAGATGCTGTTCGCCCGTCTGGCCCAGCTTGCATCGATGCGCGAGCGGACCGACGGCGGCCCGGTGCGACGCGCCATGGGCAACCTGCGCACCGTGCTGCTCGACCGCCTGGGCCGCGAGGGCGTGCAGACCGAAACCATGCACGAGGTCGCGGCGATTCTCGACGAGGCCGCCCGCAAGATCGAAAGGCTGTAAAATGACCTTCGACAGCAGCGTCCGCGTTCCCACCGGCAAGGCCAGCCGTTACCTCCAGCAGCTCTGCAAACATTGGAGCCACAACCTCGCCGTCGAGTTCACCGAGCAGAAGGGCGCCGTGATCTTTCCGCGCAACGCGCGCGGCGCCGACTGGCCGGGAGACGCCATCCTCATGATGCAGGCGCATGACGACGGCCTCGAATGCCGGCTGGAAACGAGCGCCGCCGGCCAGCTCGAGGCGCTCAAGGGCGCCGTCGCGCGCCATGTCGACCGCTTCGCCTTTCGCGAAGCGCCGCTCACTTTCGACTGGCAGGATGCGCCGCCCCCGCAAGGCTGAGTGGACCGCCACGCGACACGTCCGGGCCGCGCGCGCTTGCGCATGCTGCACGGCCGACAAAAAATCGCGGCATGTCCTCTTCTCATCGTTCGGTCGACGCGGTCGTCGTCGGCGCCGGCTTCGGCGGCCTCTATGCCCTTCACTGCCTGCGGCGGCTGGGCTTCAGCGCACTCTGTTTCGAGGCCGGCGACGGCGTCGGCGGCACCTGGTACTGGAACCGCTATCCCGGCGCGCGCTGCGACGTCGAGAGCATGCAGTACTCCTATTCGTTCTCCGAGGAGCTCGACCAGGAATGGACCTGGTCGGAGAAATACTCACCGCAGCCCGAGATCCTGGCCTACGCCAACCACGTCGCCGACCGCTTCGACCTGCGCCGCGACATCCGCTTCGAGACGCGCGTCGTGGCCGCGACCTTCGACGAGGCGCGCGCGCTGTGGACGGTCGAGACCGATCGCGATGATCGCGTCGAGGCGCGCTTCGTGATCATGGCGGTGGGCTGCCTGTCGGCGGCCAACAAGCCGCCGTTCGAGGGCATGGACGACTTCAAGGGGCCGATCTACCACACCGGCGAATGGCCCAAGGAAGGCGTCGACTTCACCGGCCAGCGCGTCGCGGTGATCGGCACCGGCTCGTCGGCCATCCAGTCGATCCCGCTGATCGCCGCCGAGGCCAAGGCGCTGACGGTGTTCCAGCGAACGCCGTCCTACACGGTGCCGGCCTACAACGCGAAGCTCGATCCCGACTACGTCGCCCGGGTGAAGGCCGACTATCCGGCGCTGCGCGCCAAGGCGCGTTCGCGGCCGACCGGCTTCTACTTCCCGTTCAACGCCCAGCCGGCGCTCGAGGCCACGCCGGAGGAGCGGCAGCGGCAGTACGAGGAAGCCTGGGCCAGGGGCGGCCTGCCCTTCCTCGGCGCCTACGGCGACCTGCTGTTCAACAAGCAGGCCAACGACACGATCGCCGACTTCGCGCGCGCCAAGATCCGCAGCATCGTCGAGGATCCGGCGACGGCCGCGCTGCTCAGCCCCGACAACGTCTTCGGCTGCAAGCGGCTCTGCGTCGACACCGACTATTACGCGACCTTCAACAAGCCGCACGTCAAGTTGGTCGACGTGTCGAAGACGCCGATCGAGCGCTTCACGGCGGAGGGCGTCGTTGTCGCCGGCAGGACCTATGCCGCCGACGCCGTCGTCTGCGCCACGGGCTTTGCGGCGATGACCGGCTCGTACGACAAGATGCGCATCACCGGCCGCGGCGGGCTGACGCTCGCCGAGAAGTGGGCGGCGGGACCGCGCACCTACCTCGGCGTCGCCTCGGCGGGCTTCCCCAACCTGTTCATGGTCACCGGGCCTGGCAGCCCCTCGGTGCTGGCGAGCATGATCCAGGCGATCGAGCAGCATGTCGACTGGATGGTCGACCTGATGGCGCATATGCGCGACGTCGGCGCCAGGAGCTTCGAGCCCAAGGTCGCGGACGAGGACCAGTGGGTGGCGCACGTCAACGAAGTGAGCCAGGTGTCGCTGCGCTCGACCTGCAGCTCGTGGTACGTCGGCGCCAACGTGCCCGGCCGGCCGCGCGTGTTCATGCCCTATATCGGCGGCTTCCCGGTCTATGTGCAGAAGTGCAACGAGGTCATGGACACGGGCTACGACGGCTTCGTGCTGGACGGCATCAAGACGACGGGCAACGCGCCACCCGAAGTGCGCCTCACCAAGCGCTGGCACGTGCCGCTCGACATGGACGTGATCTCGCCCGCGATGCTCGCCGCCAAGCGTGTGCCGGTGGTGTAGGGCCTAGCCCGAGCCGAACTTCGGATTCCTCTCCCCCCCGCCAGGGGGAGAGGAGCATGAGTGGGAAGTGTCTACTCCCCCTACACCAGCAGGTCGTCGGTCCGGACGCTGAAGATCACGTCCTGGAAGTCGTTGTCGCCGGTGGCGCTGGGCAAGTCCTCGAAGCCCATGAGAAGCTCCAGGCCGCCGCGCGAGACGCCGGACAGAACCTGATTGGCATCGCCCGGATTGAGGGTCGCGACCGAATGGAAGACCTGGGCATTGGTCAGGTTGATGGTGCGGGTATCGCCGGCGCCTTAACGGCTTCGTCGAAATTGAGCACGATGTCGGACGACACGACGACGCTGGAGGCGTCGTCGGCCGGCGTGGAGGATTGCAGGACCGGCGCGATCGTGTCGCCGCCGCCGGTGAAGGGCGCGCTCGAGACGACGATGTCGTCGATGCCGACCCACTCGTCGCTGCCGCCGGCATTGGTCGTCGTGATGCGCACTTCGACCTGGGCCTGGTTGTTGGCCGCCGCCGGCAGGGTGACGTCGACCGTCGTCACCTGCGTGGCGCTGCCGCCCGTCGTGACGTCGGAGAAATAGCCGTTGGTGACGTTGGTCCAGGCGCCCGAGGAGCCCAGGCGATACTGCACGTTCAACTGCTGCTGGGCGTTGTCGGCGGAGCCGTCGATATCGCGGGCGTTGAACTGCACGCGCACCCCTTCGCGGCCGGTGGCGTAGAGATAGAGCACCAGGGAGGGCGCATCGGCGGTCCCGGAGCCCTGCAGGGCCACTGTCGGGTTGGCGGTGGCGAACTCCGCAACGCCGCCGCTAACGTTGGTGTCGGGGTTGCCCTGATTGGCGATGACGTCGATGTTGCCGACCGCCGCGCCGGTCAGCGTGCGCGGATCGACGTTGGTCGGGGAGCCGGCATCGATGCTGCGCCGACCGGTCGTGCGCGATCGAACAGAGCGCCAAGCACGGGCAACGAATCCATCAACGCTGACGTTGCAGGTGCAGGACTTCTTCTGCGTTCGGGAATGCCATGAGATTTCAAGACCTGCCAGCCGTGGCAACAGCGACGCACGCCGCCGCCCACGACACTGATCTCTGCGCCGGTGGTGGCGATTCCAGTGGTGGAGGCGGCGGCGGGGGTTCCGGCGGCGGTGGGGGCGCCTCGGCCGGCAGCGCCGGCACCACGGGAAGCACGGCAAGCGGCAGTGCGAGCAGCACCGGCCCGGCCGGCGCAAGCGACGCCACCGGCACAAGCAGTGCCGCAGCAGGCAGCGTCGCCCCACAATCGCACAGCGGAGCCATTTCCACAGGCATCGGTTCGGCGGTCGGCGGCGCCGGTAACGGGGCGGCCGGCGGCAATGGCAACGGCGCCGTCCATGCGGGCGGCAATCCATCCGGCGCCACGTCCCTGCAGGGCGCGACCCGTCCCTACTCCCTGTGCGCGATCTATTTTCGGCGCGACCAGCTCAAGACGACTGCCGATTGCCTGACTGCCGCCAACGGCCAGGTCCTGCCGCTCGAAGTCTGCCAATGAGCGGGCCGCGGTTCCATCGTGTCTGGACGGTGGCCGTGATGGGCTCGGCGATGCTGCACGCGACGGCGCTGGCCGCGCTGCTGCCCGAGGCTGTGCCGCGCCAGGAGCGGCTCAGCGAACAGGCCATCGAACTCACGCTCGAGCGACCGACGGCGCCCTTCGAAGCGCCCGCAGTACCGGCCGCCGAGCGGGCGGCGCAAAGGCTGCCGTCCGGTGCGTCGTCCTTCCAATCCGCCGCTGCCCTGGCACCCGGGCCGTCGGAGGCGGCTTCGGCGCCCCTGCCCGCTCCGACAGAGCCGCATATCGCCGAAACATTGCCCTCCGCCGAGCCGCCGCCCGCGGTAGTCGCGCGCGACTTCGGCACCAGCGCCACGCCAACCGCACGGGAAGGCAAGCTCGAGGCGATGATGCCCGGCGTCGACGTGCCGCCACTGGTCAACGGCCAAGACTTTGCACGTACGGCGCCGAGTGCGCTGGCCAGGTCGTCGATCCTGCAAAGCCGGCCGCAGGCGCCGCCGCCGCAACAGGTCGTGCGGCAGGCCACCCCGAAACGGGCATCGCAACAGAACGAGCCCGACCCCTTGGGCGGCGGCCAGTCCCCCGGCGCACCCTCGCCGGTTACGCGGACGGCCACCAGCTACAGCGCCCATCAGGCGCAGCAGGACTATCTGATGCAGGTCGTGCACAAGCTGTCACAGGCGCGCTTCACGCCGACGACGCCGGAACAGCGCGAGCACGGCCTAGTGGTCGTCCGGCTGACCATCAGCCGCGACGGTCGGCTGATCGATGTCGCCCTGACCCGGCCCAGCGGCTCGCCGGCCCTCGACCGCGGCGTCATGGAGACCGTCCGCAAGGCCTCGCCTTTCGCGCCGCTGCCGGCGGAACTCGCCGCCAACAGCCATACGTTCATCGTGCCGATCAACTACGCGCAGGAGCGGTAGAAAAGGCACGCACCGCCTTCCGGCGGTTCGTCAACGTCTCGCCCGACCAGATCGACGACCAGCGCACCCAGCCGTTCCGCGCCCAGGGGCTGAATCTCAGAGGTCGACGCGCTCCGCGGCAAGCGCCTTGCGCTCGGTCATGTTGAAGCGACCGGCATAGATCGGCCGCTCGCCGGTCGACGGACCGGGATACTGCACGATCATGATCTCGCCGCCGGTCGCGGTATGGAACTCGCCCTCGAAATGCGGGTCGGGGTGATAGAGCATCGTGCCCGGCGGGCAGAGGCGGCCGTCGATCGTGAACTCGCCCTTCAGGATCAGCCAGACCTGGGCGAAGCCGTGATAGTGCTCGGGATGATGAGCGCCGGGCTCGAGGCGCAGGATACCGGCGTTGGGGGCGGTCGGCTGCCCGGGGGTGGGATGGAACAGCATCTTGCCGGTCTCACCGGGCCAGCGGATCGTCTCCCACTCGACCTCGTCGAGATGGCGCACCTGATAAGGCAGATGATCGCGCCGCGAGGCCTCGCGCGTGGTCTGGAGCGCGGCATTGGCGATGGCCGTGTCGGGAATGTGCTTGCTCATGGCTTGGCTTCCTCCTTCTCTGTCGTTGTTGCGAGATGCCACCAGTCGGGCACGTCCGAAGCGTCGGCCGGACGCGCCACGGTCATCAGCACGTGCGCCTGGCCGCGGCCGCCGTTCTCCGCACGATGCGGCAGTTGCGAATCGATCAGGATGCCGTCGCCCGGCTTCAGCCGGTGGGTCGCGCCGTCGACATGGAACAGCACCTCACCCGACAGCACGTAGCAATGCTCCTGGCCGGGATGGGAAACCATGGCCGACATGCCCTTGGCGCGCGGGAAGACGAGATGGAAGACCTCCAGCCGGTCGAGCGGCGCGCCACCGCCGAGATGGCGGAAGCGATAGCCCGTGGCGGCGACGTCCTTCATGCCGCCGGCGTCGCCGCGATGAATCGCGACCCGCGTCCGGGCCGGCGCACTGGCGCTCTCGAAGAGCTCATGCAGCCCCAGCCCCAGCGCCTCGGCGAGCTGGATCAGGTTGGCGATCGAGGCCACCGCCTGTCCGCGCTCGAGTCGGGAGAGAAAGCTCTCAGACAGGCCGGCCTGGCGCGCCACCGACGCCAGGGTGGCGCCGGCGCCGATGCGCGCCGAGCGCAGGCGATTGCCGATCTCCCTCGTGGCCGCCGCGACCTTGTCCATGCCCGCGAGCATGATGGAAGACTTTCCTTACATGCAAGTCTTCTTTCTCCGCCAGAAAGCCAGCAAATGGGCCGGGATGGGCTACAAGGAACGCCACTGTCAGCTTTTTGCCTGGGCGATCGGATGCGCAACACGACACGACGATCCTTTCTGGGACATGCGGGGGCCGGCGGCCTCGCGCTCGTTTCCGGCTCCGCCTGGGCCAACCCGACCGTCGAGCTGCCCCTGCCCGGGGGCCCGCGCGAGCGCGCGCTGACGACGGCCTTCCCGCAGAAGTCCACGATGATCCTGCAGCGCACGCGACCGCCGCTGCTCGAGACGCCGTTCGAGGTGTTCGATCGCGGCGTCTTCACCCCCAACGACCAGTTCTATGTGCGCTGGCACTGGGCCGTCATCCCGACCGAGATCGACGTCGCGAGCTTCCGGCTCTCGGTTAGCGGCCACGTCGACAAGCCGCTGTCGCTCGGCCTCAAGGACATCGTCGACGGCATGCCGCGGGTCGAGCTGGCGGCGGTCAACCAGTGCTCGGGCAACTCGCGCGGCTTCTCGCAGCCTTCGGTCCCCGGCGCGCAATGGGCCAACGGCGCCATGGGCAACGCCAAGTGGATGGGCGTCAGGCTCAAGGACGTGCTCGACCGCGCCGGCATCAAGCCGGGAGCCCGACAAGTGCGGTTTGCCGGCCTCGACGAGCCGGTGGTCGACGGCGCGCCGAAGTTCATGAAGTCGCTCTCGCTCGACCATGCGCGCGACGGCGAGGTGATGATCGCCTACGCCATGAACGGCGAGCAGCTGCCGCTGCTCAACGGCTTCCCGCTGCGGCTGGTGGTGCCCGGCTGGTACTCGACCTATTGGGTGAAGATGCTCGATCGCATCGAAGTACTCGACGCACAGGACGAGAATTTCTGGACCAGGAGCGCCTATCTCATTCCCGACACGCCCGGCGCCGACATGATGCCGGGACAGGCGGGCGTGAAGATGGTGCCGATCAACACGATGGTGCCGCGCTCGTTCGTCACCAGCCTCAAGGACGGCGTGACGCTCAAGGCCGCCGTGCCGACGGCCGTGCGTGGCATCGCCTTCGGCGGCTCGACCGGTGTCGGGGCCGTCGACCTCTCGCTCGACGACGGCGCGACCTGGCGGCCGACGACGCTCGGCCAGGACGAGGGCAAGTACAGCTTCCGCCAATGGCAGACCGAGATCGCGCCGGCAGCCGGCCCCGTGTCTCTCATGGTCCGCTGCACAAACAGCGACGGGCTCCCCCAGCCCAAGGCGATGAACTGGAACCCGAGCGGCTTCATGCACAACGCCATCGAGACCCTCCACGTGACGGCGGCATGAGGCGCCCATGACCATCAATGCCGCTCAAGTCGGATTCGGCGCCGCCATGCTGGCGGGCGTGGTGCTGGCGATCATCGGCCATCCCGCACCGAAGGATGTGTTGCCGCCTGCAGCCTCCGCGGCGCCATCGACGCCGACCTTCGTGCTGAAGTCGGTGTCGGTCGAGCTGCCGACCAGCGACGTCGCCTTCCCCGGCGGGGTGACGGCGGACGCGATCAATGCCAATTGCCTGTCCTGCCACTCCGCCGGCATGGTGCTGACCCAGCCCAGCTTCGCCAGGGCGACATGGGCCGCCGAAGTCGACAAGATGATCCATGCCTTCAAGGCGCCGATCGATCAGGCCAACGCGGCGGCGATCGTCGATTATCTGGCGGCAACCAAAGGCGCCAAGTAGGAGTCGATCATGCCACTCGCCGTCGACGCTCTCGACCATCTCGTCATCAACGTACGCGACGTCGAGGTCGCGGCCGCCTGGTACCACCGCGTGCTCGGCATGACGCGCGAGGACTTCGATCCCGGCCCCGGCAAGGTCCGGCGGACCTCGGTGAGGTTCGGCCGCCAGAAGATCAACCTCAGGCCGCTCTCGGCCAGCAAGCAGGAATGGTTCACGGCCGATCACGAGAAGGCCGGCAGCGATGATCTCTGTTTCCTGACCAGCGCGTCGCCCCAGGCGGTGGCCGATCACCTGCGCGCTTGCGGCGTGGCGATCATCGAGGGTCCGACCGACAAGCGCGGCGCCATGGGCACGATCGTCTCGGTCTATTGCCGCGACCCCGATGGAAGCCTGATCGAGATTTCGTCGTACAAGTAGAGCCCGCCCGGCAACTCGCGTCCCCGTGCGCGCAGCGCGTGAAGAACAACAGAATCTTCACCGAACTGTCAAAAACGTTGCACTTCAGCCATCGCCATGGGCCGTCGTATACAAGAGGCGATGCCGAGTGACGCTGCCGCCCACCCTCTCGCACTGTTCTTCGATCAGACCAACAAGGTACTCTTGGCGGCATTCTCCGGCGCCTTCACGCGGCAGACTACCGTCGACCTCGACACGGCGGCCCGCGCCCTGCAGACGCACCACGGGCCGTTCGCCGTCATCCTCGACTTCACCGAAGTCACCGAGCTTGGCATCCAGCTCAGGGACTGGCCACAGTTTGCAGCCGACCGGCGCGCGATCCGCGGCACCCGGCGCATATTGGTGGCGCCGCCCAACGATATCTTCATTCCGTTGCGACTGTATGGCACCCAACGTGGGGGCGCAGGCGGAGACAGCGATGTGGTGAGCACGCGAGCGGATGCATATCGGATGCTGAGATTGACGCCCCCCGCCTTCGAGCCGGTCGCGCCGCCTTAGAGCACAATGAGACCGGCAATACCCGCGCGCGCATTTCCTGCCTGATTGAACCGCTCACGGTTCAATCAGGCAGGAAATCGCTCTACCGGGCCCGGCGGGCCAGCAGGCCGCGGATCACCCAGCGGGTGACCCACCACATCACCAGCATCAGGAACGGGCCGCTCAGCAGCACCATCGCCAGGCCCAGAAGCATGCTGCCGTTGGGCCAGTCGACATGGGCCGGCGCGTCGCACCAGGGGGCGAACCAGAAGGCGCAAGCGAGCTGGAGATTGTAGAGCCAGTAGCCCGCCCACAGGAGCGAGGCGAGCAGCCACAGCCGGACCAGGCCGCGCCGCCAGTTCCAATGCAGGGGATTCCACCATGGAATGATCGCGTAGCCCTGCTGCCCCGGCCAGAACCCCGTGGTGGGAGCCGGCCGGAATGCGCGGCCGCCGCCTCTTGAGGAGGTCTGGGAAGTTGCCTTTGCCTTGCGTCTTGTCGTCTGCCGACCTGCCACCTCGACCAGTCCTCTTGCTGCCCTCGCTCCCGCCCACCCCCTTATACCTTGAGTGGGGCATGGCGATGAAGGGTCGCTTGGTCGCTGGAGCGGGTGCACCTCGGCTGTTGACGACAAGCTCATATGACATGCGCCCAGCGACGCCGGCGCTGGTCAGGCCAGCCAGTGGTGGCCGTAAGCGCTGGTGAAGTCCAGTTGGACGACGAGGTCATTGTGGTCGCGATCGCCGCCGCCGAAACGTGTCTCCCCAACCCCAGGTATTGAGGCCGTCGTTCCACAGGTGGCCGACCTTCTGGCCGTTGACGACCTCGTTGGCGCTGGCGAAGGCCCAGAAGACGGCGCCGGTCGTCTGATTGTCGAGCCGCATGGCGATGATGTCGCCGGCATCGATGCCCTGCAGCTTCGTCTGGCCGAACTGGCCGTAGCCCGGCCCGTTGATGGTGCCGGCGCCCGACGTGGTCAGGTAGGCACGGCCCTGCGCCGCTGGTCGTCCTGTCCGCCAACGGTCTCAGCGATGGCCGACGGCGCGTCGTTGCCGTAGGAAAAGAGCGTGCTCAACACGTCCACGGCCGCGCTGGAGTTCCCGGTCTGGGAGAGCGTCTGATATTGCTGCTGTGTGCTGAAGCCGGCGCCCTACGCGTCGAGAAAAGTCGAAGGGCTGCTGGGCATGCCTGCGTCGGCCTCAGGATAGCTTCAGCATCTTCCTACCGTGGGCAACGATGACGCACAACACGAGGAGATTGCAACTCAGCGTCTAAGGACTGCAACCAGGTACTGCGCAGCCGCCGGCTACTGACCCTGGAACAACTGCTGCGTCGCCTGACTGCAGGGCACGTCCTTGGCAGTGCCGACCACCGGCGTCGGGATTGGGAAGATGCGGCCCAGCGAGATGTGAGGCTGGCGAAGCTTGCCTTGCACAATCACCGCGCCGTGGAGGTCGAGAAGGTCGAATTGCTTGGCGTCAGCGTCGATCTCGGCCTTAATGGCTTGGGTGATCAGCGAGGCCTGGCCCTGCACGTGCAGGACCGACTTCTGGGTGTCGAGCAGAGCGCGGTCGAAGGTGACGGTGCCATGGTGGAAGTTCAGACGGCCGACTGCGCACTTGATGGGAATGCGGTTGTCGCCTGTGACGTAGAGGATCAGCGCATCGAAAATCTGCAGGCCCGCAAGGCTCACCATCAGGCTCGACACGGACCCGCCGCCCAGCGCGGCCGCGACGTGGCCGTCGGCCGTCGCCATCACCTGGGCGAGCGAGCGGCCAATGCCGGCCAGCACGACGCGGCCCTGCACCTTGCCGTAGGTCGTATCGAAGTAGCGTGACTCACGGAAGAAGTTGCGCAGCTCGATGTCGCTCAGCACCAGGCTGGTGCGCACCCTGGGCGTGTCGGTCTTGGCGTCGACCACCAGCTCGCCGGCGATCTTGCCGGCGCCGGCGCTCTGCCCGTCGCCCAGGAGAATCAGCGAGAGCGGCTTGGCGGTGGCCACGCCGTCCTGCACCACGACACGGAAGGACAGCGCCTGCACCGGCAGATAGCTGGGCGCGATCACCCGCTTGGCGTCGAGCGTCACGTCCATGTTCATGGCGCGCAGTTTCTCGACCTTGAGCGGCACGTTGGGGAAGAGATCGCCGCTCGCCTCGAGCTGCCGTTGGGTCTGGCGCTGCTGCGGCGAGACATTGCCGCCGGGCTTGTCGGGCGGCGCGCCGACCAGCGGCGCCAGGTCGGCGAAGACCAGCTTCTGTGAGACGAGCTTGGCCGTGAGATGGCCGGGCTTGCGCCGCGTGTCGACCTGCACGTCGCCGGTGAGATCGCTGTCGCCGACATGCCATCTGCTCTGAACGAAATTCCAAACGCCCGATTCGCGTAAAAGCTTGCCGCTGACGTTGTAGGGCGGCGTCGGCGGGCCGGGGATGCCGAGCAACGGATAGATGTCAGCGAGGTCGTGCCCCGAGAGCGACAGCTCGACGTCCGCACCGGTCCATTTGAAGGGATCCATCACCGTGCCCTTGGCCTTCAGCTTGGTGGCGCCGAAGGTGACGTCCAGGTCGAGCGGGTAGGGCTGATCGCTATCGCGCAGCATGATGATCGAACCGCCCACGAAGCGAAGAGCGAGCGGCTGGCCCTCGAGCTTGCCCTTGAGCTCGAGCTTCGCCTGCGGTTGGTCGCCCGCGGTGCCGGTCGCCGTGGACACCGTGCCATCGAGGTCGAGCTTGCGCTTGGGATCCCGGTAGCTGAGTTTGCCGTCGGTAATTTCAAGGCGGCCGATCACCGGCGTCTGGAAGCGGTTGTTCGGCTCGACGACCTTCTTGGTCACGGCGGCAGCGGCCGGCGCCTCGCCCAGCTCCCAGTTCAGCCGCTCGTTGTCGCCCTTCTCGATCACGATCTCGGGCTTGCGCATCACCAGGCTGGGCAGCACCAGGTCACCCGTGAGCAGAGGCCACAGGCGGATCTCGAAATCGACCTGCTCGACCTTCAGCATGTGGGGCTCCTTGGCCCACTCGGCATTGGCGAGCTGAACGCCGCTCAGATGGACATGCGAAGTGAAGCCCCAGTCGATCGCGACGTCGGCAATCGTGGTCTTGCGGCCGGCGGCCGCGCTGGCTTGGCTTTCGACCCGGCTGCGGAAATCGTCCGACGTGACATAAAAATAGACGGCCCCGATCGCGACGGCGACCAAGGCAACCAGAACGCCGGCCGTCCAGGCCAGGATCCTGAGCATGCGGGCCATGCGCTGGGAACGATTCGGCCCCGGGTTTGTTCCCGGATTGGCCCGCCCGCCAGCCACAACTCGATCACTCGCCGGGACCGGCCCCACCGCGAGACACTGCGCCATGCGTACGACCCGACGGAAGTTCCTGGCTGCGGCGTCGGCAAGCGCCACGGTCATTGCCGCCCCCGCCCTCGCCCAGAAGAAGGAGACCGAAGCCGCGGGCTTCGAGGAAGTGCTGCGCGCAAAATTCGCTGACGGCGACGTGCTCGACTGGCGCGGCGGCAATGTGCGGCTGCGCCGGCCGATCGTCATCGAGGTCACCTCCAACCAGCTCGCGCCGGGACTCGACCTCAACGGCGCCAAGCTGATCGCCGACTTCAACGACGCCGGCAAACGCGCCATCACCATCCGAATACCCGCGCGCGCCAAGAATGTCGCGTTGCGCGGCATGAGGATCATGAACGGCACATTCCTGGCCGCCAGCCCGGCGCAGGACGCGATCGGCCTGGAGTGCCTCACCAATCACAGCTGGATCTACAGTTGGAAGCTGATGAGCCTCGACATCGAGCAGTTCGCGCGCGACGGGCTCCACTTCGACGGCAGCGTATTCGAGGGAGAGTGCCATGCCGTCACCTGCGCCGACAATGGCCGCAACGGCATGACCTTCCGCAACAACGGGTCAATCGGCGACATCGGCATCGTCTCGGCCATCGCCATCTTCGGCGGTCAGATGCGCAAGAACGGCAATGCCGGCATCGAGACGCAGAGCACCATCCCCTACCAGGAGCCGCGCGATCTCAACATCTCGCAGACCTATTTCGTCGAGAACAAGGGACCGGGGCTGCTCGCCACCAGCGGCTTCTCGATGGCCATTGGCTGCGGCTTCGAGAACAACGGCGGCTGCGGCATCAAGCTCGCCAACGAGGGCCGCCTGTTCGCCTGTCGCGCCAGCACCTACAAGTCGCAGCCCTACCTGGTCGATGCCTTCCTCAACGGCGGCAGCATGCTGCTCGACGGCTGCCGCATCGAGGGCTATGGCGGCTTCGAGGGCAAGATGAAGTACGCCAGGATTGCCGGCAAAGGCGAGGTGCTGCTGCGCGCCTCGGGCGACCGTTCCAATGTCGACGTTTCGGGCAACGTCGCCGTCAAGGTCGCCTGACGCTTCCGCTCTTTACTCCTTGCATGATTGCAGAAATTATCCGGCATGGAATTCTCGATCCGGCGCACGGTGCTTGTCGGCCTGTTCGCGATGTGGTTTTCAGCGTCTGCCTGGGCGGAAGATGTGCAGGTCATGGACTCCGCGCCAAAGGCGCAGGCCGTGATCGGCGAGCCGGGCAGTTCGTTCTATGTGCGTTTCGACCGGCCGATCGACCACATCCATTCGAATCTGTCGATCTGGCGCGACGGTCAGCTCGTCGAACGCCTGCAACCGCGCCTGCAAACGGAGCCCGACATACTGTTCGCCCGCGCACCTACCCTGTCTCCCGGCGATTACCTGTTGCGTTGGACGGTGCGGACCATGGAAGGGGTCAAGGTCGTCCAAGGCGACATTCCGTTCACGATAAAACCCCCACCCTGAGCGGCGGCAGCAACCAATTGCCCAGTGAGATCGTTGCGACATCTGTTCTGTAGCGTATCCCGGGCCAGGGCCGGCGGGATGCCGAGCGAGGGATCCCGATGAAAATCGCGCAGGTCGCACCTCTCATGGAAAGCGTGCCGCCCCGGCTCTATGGTGGCACCGAGCGCATCGTCTCGTACGTCACCGAGGAGCTGGTCGAGCAGGGGCACGACGTCACGCTGTTCGCCAGCGGCGATTCGCGTACCCGCGCACGCCTGGTGCCGTGCGCGGCCAAGGCGCTGCGGCTGAGCGACGTCAGGGATCCGATTCCATACCATCTGATCATGCTCGACGAGGTGCGCCGGCTCGCCTCGTCGTTCGACGTGCTGCACTTTCACGTCGACTTGCTGCATTATCCCATGATCCGCGATTTCGCCGAGCGCACGGTGACGACCTTGCACGGCCGGCTCGACCTGCAGGACATGCATCCACTCTACAAAACCTTCAGCGAAGCGCCGCTGGTGTCGATCTCCGCCAACCAGCGCAAGCCCATGCCGCCGGTGAACTGGGCGGGCTGCATCCATCATGGCCTGCCTCAGGATCTGCTGAAGCCGCCGGCCTCTCGCCACGGCGACTATCTCGCCTTCCTCGGCCGCATCTCCCCCGAGAAGCGGCCCGACCGTGCCATCGAGATTGCCGTACGCGCCGGCCGCGAGCTCCGCATCGCCGCCAAGGTCGACAAGGTCGACCACGATTACTGGCGCGAGGAGATCGAGCCACTGGTCGAGCGTCATGCCAACGTCCACTACATCGGCGAGATCGGCGATGCCGAGAAGGCGGATTTCCTCGGCAATGCATCGGCGCTCTTGTTTCCCATCGACTGGGCCGAGCCGTTCGGCCTGGTCATGATCGAGGCCATGGCCTGCGGCACGCCGGTCGTCGCCTGGAATAGCGGCTCGGTGCCCGAGGTCGTCGATCCCGGTGTCACCGGCTTCGTGGTCGACAGTATCGAGGAGGCGGTATCGGCGGTCAGCCTGATCGGCAACCTCGACCGCAGGCGCATTCGCGAGATCTTCGATCAGCGCTTCACCGCGGCGCGTATGGCTCGCGACTACGTCGCGATCTACCGCCGCCTGCTCAGTGCCGGCGCGCGACTGTCGCAGCCCGTCGACACGCGCCAACCCGTCGAGCTGAGCGCCGCCGAATGAAGGACGACGCATCATGAAGAACGCCGGACAAGTGGCCCATGCCCCTGCTCCTGCCGGCCCCGGCGTGCCGACGGCGCAGTTCTTCATTCCGGCCGCCACCTCGCTGCAGGAACGCCGGCCGCGCACGCTGAAGCACGGCGACAGCTTCGGCGTGTTCGATCCCAACGGCGATGCGGTCGCCGGTCCGGGCAGTCCCGAGGGCCTCTACTACCGCGACACGCGTTATCTCTCCCATCTGCTGGTAACGCTCGACGGCCAGCGGCCGATGCTGCTGAGCTCGACGCTGCGCGACGACAACGCCATGCTGACCTGCGACCTCACCAATCCCGACCTGTACGACACGAAGGGACGGTTGGTGCTGGAGCACGACATGGTGCATCTGCGCCGCATGCGCTTCCTGTGGGAGGCGGCCTGCCACGAACGGCTGGCGGTGCGTCACTACGGCCGCACGCCACAGCGACTGCGGCTCGGCCTCAGTTTTGCCGCCGACTTCGCCGACCTGTTCGAGGTCCGCGGCACGCGGCGGGAGCGCCACGGCCTGCGTCACCCCGGTTCGGTGGACGGTCACGCAGTGACGCTGAGCTATACCGGCCTCGACGGCCTGACGCGCCGCACGGTGATGAGCTTCGCCACGCCGCCCGACAAGCTCACCGTCGACGGCGCCCTCTTCGATCTTGTCCTGCAGCCCGGCGAGACGCGGAACATCGACCTGACGATCGATTGCGCCGCCGAGGAGCACGCCCAGGACCAGGCCAGGCCGAACTTCCTGCAGGCTCTGCGGCGGTCGCGGCGGTCGCTCCGCACCTCGGCTGGGCGTGCCGCGACGATCACGAGTTCGAGCACCACCTTCAACGAGGCGATACGCCGGTCGATCTGCGATCTCCACATGCTGGTCACCGACACGCCGGACGGTCCCTATCCCTACGCCGGCATACCGTGGTTCAGCACGGTGTTCGGCCGCGATGCATTGATCACCGCCATGCAGACGCTATGGCTCGACCCGGCGATCGCCTGCGGCGTGCTTCGTCACCTGGCGCGCCACCAGGCCGAGACCACCGACGAGGCGGCCGACGCCGAGCCCGGCAAGATCCTGCACGAGATGCGACAGGGCGAGATGGCGCTCCTGGGCGAGGTGCCGTTCCGGCACTACTACGGCAGCGTCGATTCCACGCCGCTGTTCGTCATGCTGGCCGGCGCCTACCTCGAACGCACCGACGACATGGCGACCATACGCAAGCT
Source organism: Pseudomonadota bacterium (assembly GCA_023436825.1). Next base: position 21,326 of record JAEZHS010000730.1, read on the forward strand.
ATGGCCGAACATCCTGGCAGCGCTCAAGTGGATGGACGAGTCGGGTGATCGCGACGGCGACGGCTTCATCGAATATGGACGGCGGCGCGACACCGGCCTGATCAACCAGGGCTGGAAGGACAGCCAGGATTCGATCTTCCATGCCGACGGGACCCTGGCGCATGGACCGGTCGCCCTGGTCGAAGTGCAGGCCTACGCTTTCGCGGCCTGGCAAGCCGCCGCGCAGATCGCACGTCGGCTGGGCGACGACAACGCTGCCGACGGCTATGCCGAGCGCGCCAGGCGTCTGCAGCAACGCTTCGACGACGCCTTCTACGACAAGGCGCTCGACACCTACGTGCTCGCCCTCGACGGCGACAAGCGGCCTTGCCGCGTGCGCGCCTCCAACGCCGGCCACGCACTGTTCAGCGGCATCGCCCGGCCCGAGCGCGCCGAGGCGGTGGTGAAGACGCTGACGTCGAACGCCTTCTTCTCCGGTTGGGGCGTGCGCACGGTCGCGGTCGGAGAGGCGCGCTACAATCCCATGAGCTACCACAACGGCTCGGTGTGGCCGCACGACAATGCCCTGATCGCCGCGGGCTTCGCGCGCTACGGTTTCCGGCACGAGGCGGCCCGCCTGTTCGGCGGGCTGTTCGCGGCCTCGGCCTATATCGACCTGCGCCGCCTGCCCGAGCTGTTCTGCGGCTTCCCGCGCGAGCGCGGCCACGGTCCGACCTTCTATCCCGTCGCCTGCTCGCCGCAGGCCTGGGCCGCGGCGACGCCGCTGTCGCTGGTGCAGTCCTGCCTCGGATTGCGCTTCGACACGACGCGCGGCTCGGTCGCGCTCGACAAGCCGCTCTTGCCGGATTTCGTGGATGACGTGACGTTGCGTCGCCTGTCGCTCGGCGACGCAGCGGTCGACGTGGCCTTGCATCGCCGCGGCGACGATGTCTCGATCGAAGTCCTGGGCCGCCGCGGCCGGCTGGGCGTCGACCTTTCTTGAGGGCACGAGCGGACGGACGCTGAACATGGCCGATCCTGCCTGGTGGCGCCGCGCCGTCCTTTACCAGATCTACCCGCGCTCCTTTCAGGACGGCGATGGCGACGGCGTGGGCGACATCGCGGGCATCCGCCGGCGGCTCGACCAGCTGGTCGAGCTGGGTGTCGATGCGCTGTGGCTGTCGCCGGTCTTTCCCTCGCCGATGGCCGACTTCGGCTATGACGTGGCGGATTATTGCGATATCGATCCGCTGTTCGGCACCCTGGCCGACTTCGATGGCCTGCTGGCCGACGCGCACGCACGCGGGCTCAAGGTCATCCTCGACTTGGTGGCCAACCACACGTCCGACCGGCATCGCTGGTTCCAGGAAAGCCGCGCTGCACCGAGCTCGGCCAAACGCGACTGGTACATCTGGCGCGATCCGGCGCCCGGCGGCGGGCCGCCCAACAACTGGCTGTCGGAATTCGGTGGCGGGGCGTGGGAATTCGATGCCGCGAGCGGGCAATACTACCTCCACACCTTCCTCGCCTCGCAGCCCGACCTCAACTGGCGCAACCGCGAGATGCGCGAGGCCATGCACGAGGTCGTGCGCTTCTGGCTGAAGCGCGGTGTCGACGGCTTTCGCGCCGACGCCATCCGCCACCTGATCAAGGACGAGGCGTTTCGCGATAACCCCGCCAATCCCGCCTATCGCGACGGCGATCCGCCGGATACGGCGGTATTGCCGCTCTACACGGCGGATCGGCCGGAGGCCCACGACGTCATCGCCGGGTTGCGCGGCGTGATCGACGCGTTTTCCGACCGCTTGCTGATCGGCGAGCTCAACCTGCCGTTCGAGAAGCTGGTGGCCTACTACGGCCGCGACCTCGGCGGCCTGCATCTGCCGTTCAACTTCGCTCTGCTGAGCGCGCCGTGGAAGGCGCGGCATCTCGCCGGCCTGATCGACCGTTATGACGCGGCCTTGCCCGAAGGCGGCTGGCCGAACTGGGTGCTGGGCAACCACGACAAGCCGCGCATCGCCTCACGGGTCGGCGACGCTCAGGCCAAGGTGGCCGCGATGCTGCTGCTGACCTTGCGCGGCATGCCGACGCTCTATTACGGCGACGAGATCGGCATGCGGCAAGTCAAGGTTCCGCCGGACCGCGTGCGCGATCCCTACGAGCTGAACGTGCCGGGACTGGGGCTGGGTCGCGACGGCTGTCGCACGCCCATGCAATGGGACGCCTCGGACAAGGCGGGCTTCACCACGGGAGAGCCTTGGCTGCCGCTGGGCGACGATCACCGCCAGCTCAATCTCGAGAACCAGGGCGCCGACCGCACCTCGATCTTCAGCCTGCACAAGCGGCTGATCGGCCTGCGCCGCGCTCATCCGGCCCTCGCGCTGGGCGACTATCGGCCGATGGCCGCCGCCGGCGACCTGCTGCTCTACCAGCGCGCGCTCGGCAGCGAGCGCTTCGTCGTGGCGCTCAATCTCGGCGCCGAGCCCGTCGAGGTTGACCTGGCCAAGGGCGAGGTACGCGGCCGTCTCGTCCTCTCCACCCACGGCGATCGTGACGGCGAGACCGTCGCGGATGCGTTAGCCCTGCGCGACAACGAGGGCGTCGTAGTCGAGCTGTCATGATCTTCCGGACGGCGCGCGTCCCCGCGCGCTCCCGGAAGTCTATGAGCTCTTGCCGAGCCCGCGCACGACGAAGGCGTTGAGGCGGCGCGCGAAGGCTGCCGGATCGGCCGGCACCTCGCCATCGAGGATGTGCGCCTGGTCGAGCAGGAGACTGGCGAGCTCGACCGCCTCGTCGTTCGGCGCCGCGCCGATTGCCTTCACCAGGTCGTGGCGCATGTTGAGCTCGAGGATCGGCTTGGCGCCGCTGCCGCGGTTGGCGCGCGCCAGCAGGCGGTCGAGCTCGCGGTCGCGGCCCTGGGCGCCGGCGACCAGGCAGGCGGCACTCTCGGTCAGGCGCTGCGAGGCGCGCACGTCGGACACCCTGTCGCCCAGCGCCTCCTTCACCGCCTTCAGGATGGCTGCATCGTCGTCGCTCGAGGCCTTGTCCTCGGCCTTGGCCGTGCCGTCGAGCAGCGGGACCAGGCCGAAGTCGACATCGCCCTGGCTCAACGAGCGCAGCGGCTTGCCGTCGAACTCCTGCGGCATGGCCGTCCAGAAAGCATCGATCGGATCGGTCAACAGCAGCACTTCCACGCCGCGGGCGCGCGCCGCCTCGAGCTTGGGATTGGACTTCAGGCGCTCGCCGCTCTCGCCCACGAGGTAGTAGATCTCGGGCTGGTTGGGCTTGAGATCGGCAACGTAGTCCTTGAGCGACCGCGGGCCGTCGCCGGCCGTGGTGGTGAAGCGTGCCAGAGCGAGAAGCTGGCTGCGTCGCTCATGGTCCTCGTACAGGCCTTCCTTGAGGACCGCACCGAAGGCGTTCCAGATCTTCGTCCAGGTCTCAGGGTCCTTGGTCGCGCAGCTCTCCAGCTCGCCGATCACGCGGCCGGTGAGGCCATTGCGGATCTGCGTCACCTGCGGGTTGTTCTGCAGCATCTCGCGCGAGAGGTTGAGCGGCAGGTCCTCGCTGTCGACCACGCCGCGCACGAAGCGCAGCCAGGGCGGCAGAAGTTCGGCATCGTCAGTGATGTAGACGCGCCGCACATAGAGTTTCACGCGGCCCTTGCGACCGGGATCCGCCAGATCGAAGGGCGGCGTGGTCGGCACGAACAGCAGCACGGCGTAAGCCTGCCGGCCTTCTACCTTGTAGTGCAGCGTGAGCGCCGGCTCGTCGAACGCCATGGCGATCGAGCGATAGGCCTGAGTGTAGTCCTCCGCCTTCAGCTCGGACTTCGGCCGCTGCCACAATGCGCTGGCGGCGTTGACCTGCCGCGCCTCGCCCTTGTCGTCCAAAAGCTCGATGGGGAAGAGGATGTGCTCGGAGTAGGTGTGGATCACCCGTTCGAGCTCGAACGGCTGCAGGTAGCGCGCCGCGTCGTCCTTCAGGTGCAGGACGATCTCGGTGCCGCGCGGCACGCGCGTCGCTTCCTCCGCGGTGGCGGGCCGCACGTCGAAGCCGGCGCCGCCCGCCGAGGTCCATACCCAGGCGTCCGATGCGCCGGCGCGCCGGCTGGTCACGGTGATACGGTCGGCCACCATGAAGGCCGAGTAGAAGCCCACGCCGAACTGGCCGATCAGGCCAAGCCCGTCCTTGGCGTCCTGCAATCCCTTGAGGAAGGCTTTCGTGCCGGACCGCGCCACGGTGCCGAGATTGTCCATGAGCTCCTGGCGATCCATGCCGATACCGGTGTCGGCAATCCTCAGCGTCTTGGCGGTCGCATCCGGCTTGAGCTGGATGGCGAGCTTGTCGGCGCCGGCCAGCAGCGCGGGGTTGGAGATCGCCTCGTAGCGCAGCTTGTCCAAGGCGTCCGAGGCGTTGGAGATCAGCTCGCGCAGGAACACGTCGGTCTCGGAATAGACCGAGTGGACCATCAAGCTGAGAAGCTCGGCGACCTCCGCCTGGAACTGATGTGATTGTGTGCCTGCGTCAGCGTTCATCCGCGTCCGTCCATTGGGTTCGTATGGGCGAACCGGCTATAGCCCCGGAAAGACGCGCGGCCAAGGCAGCGGTGGCGGTGAAACGAACAGGGGCTCCTGCTCTTCCGCCGGCGGGTTGGGGATTGGCTGGCTTTTTTCGGCGGAATCAACCGGCGGGGCCTTCGGGAAGGCCGGTGGCTGGGGCTGCAGATCGCCAATTTGCATCATCACGTCCTCCGTGGAGCAACATGCCGAGACAAATGTGCGGGCCCTTTGAAGGCGACCGCGGCGGTCGATTTGGGAGCGCCCGGGGGAGTTTCAAGGGGGAAGCTGGGCCCGATAACACCTCCAGCCGTTGGCGCGCAGCCGGCAGGCGTCGCAGGCGCCGCAGCCCAGGCCCCAGTCGTGGCGGTGCGAGCGGTCGCCCAGGTAGCAGGTATGGGTCTCCTTGACGATCAGATCGACCAGCGCCTGCCCCCCGAGCTGGTCGGCCAGTCGCCAGGTATCCGCCTTGTCGATCCACATCAGCGGCGTCTCCAGCACCAGCCGCGCTTCCATGCCGAGGTTGATCGCGACCTGCAGCGCCTTGACCGTGTCGTCGCGGCAGTCCGGATAGCCTGAGAAATCCGTCTCGCAGACGCCGGCGACGACGTGCTTCAGGCCGCGCTGATAGGCGACGATCGCGGCGAAGGTCAGGAAGACGAGGTTGCGCCCGGGCACGAAGGTCGCGGGCAGACCATCGGGCCGCGTGCCCATCGGCAGATCGGCCGTGAGCGCACTGGTGCTGACGGCGCCCAATACGTCGAGCGACACCACGCGATCGGGCCCGAGCCGGTTCCGCCATTCGTCGGACAGGCGGGCGATGGCTCGACGCACCGGCTCGCGCACCTCCATCTCGACGGCGTGCCGTTGACCATAAGAGAAACCGACGGTCTCGACGCGTTCGTATCGGGAAAGCGCCCAGGCGAGGCAGGTGGTGGAGTCCTGACCTCCCGAAAAAAGGACCAGAGCCGAGGAAGGATCGAGGGTCATTTTTCACCAGTTCGGCGGACGCTTCTCGTTGAAGGCGTTGAGGCCTTCCTGCGCGTCGTCGGTCTCGATGATGTTGCAGATCGTCTCAACGACATTCTCGATGGCGCGGCGATATTCGAAATCGTTGGCGCGCATGAAGGAATCGCGCGCGAGCTGCATGACCAAGGGTGACTTGGCGGCGAAATCGCGGGCCATGCGGCGCGCTTCCTCCTTCACCTCGGCGGCAGGCACGACCTTGTTGACCAGCCCCATGGCGCACGCCTCCTCGGCGGACACGGGCTTGCCGCTGAACAGCAGCTCGAAGGCCTTGTGGCGGCCGATCTGGCGCGGCAGGTGGACGAAGTGCATGGC
>JAEZHS010000735.1 GCA_023436825.1 Pseudomonadota bacterium
CAGGTGAGGCGATGTTGTAGGACGAAATGGACGCGGTTCGAGGCTTTCTGCACGATTGGCGGCTGGTGTTGCTGATCATCCATGTCGGCGTCACCGCCGCGATGATCGTCGTCATCCTGCTCCAGCGCAGCGAAGGCGGCGGCTTGGGCATGGGCCGCACCGACGCGCTGTTCTCGGTGCGCGGCCAGGCCAATGTGCTGTCGCGCATGACGGCGATCTTCGCCGGCTGCTTCTTCTTCCTCAGCCTGGTGATGGCGTGGAGCATGACCGACACGCAGCGCAGCGCGCGCTCGATCATGGATCGCGTGCCGGCGGCGCCGACGGTGCCGGGCACGCCCGCGACCGGCGGTGCGGCTCCGGCGCCCGCTGCTCCCGCTGCTCCGGCGGCGCCTTCCGCCCCCACGCGTTAGGAACAACCGGAATGCAGAGCCGTTCACTCCGCCGAAGGTCCTCCGGCGGAGGGATATCCCCATGGCCGTGCGCCGTAACGTTTTGTATGTTGTAGGCCCATGACGCGCTTTATTTTCATAACGGGCGGCGTGGTCTCCTCGCTTGGTAAGGGTCTGTCGTCCGCGGCGCTGGGCGCGCTGCTGCAGGCGCGCGGTCATCGCGTGCGGCTGCGCAAGCTCGATCCCTATCTCAACGTCGATCCGGGCACGATGAGCCCCTATCAGCACGGCGAAGTCTTCGTCACGGACGACGGCGCGGAAGCCGACCTCGATCTCGGCCATTACGAGCGCTTCACCGGCGTCGACGCCCGGCAGAGCGACAACGTCACGACCGGCCGCATCTATTCGACGGTGATCGCCAAGGAGCGCCGCGGCGAATATCTCGGCGCCACGGTGCAGGTGATCCCGCACATCACCGACGCCATCAAGGATTTCGTCGTCGCCGGCACCGAGAACGAGGACTTCGTGCTGGTCGAGATCGGCGGCACGGTCGGCGACATCGAAGGCCTGCCCTTTCTGGAAGCGATCCGGCAACTTGGCAACGAGCTGGGCCGCGAGCGCACGATGTTCGTGCACCTCACGCTGCTGCCTTGGGTGCCGACGGCGGGCGAGCTCAAGACCAAGCCGACACAGCACTCGGTGAAGGAGCTGCTGAGTGTCGGTATCCAGCCCGACCTTCTGGTCTGCCGCTCGGGCGACAAGGAGATCCCGGCCAACGAGCGGCGCAAGATTGCGCTGTTCTGCAACGTCAAGCCCGAGCGAGTCATCGAGGCGCGCGACGTCGACACGATCTACCAGGTGCCGATCGCCTATCACGATCAGGGCTTCGACGCCGAGGTCTGCCGCTATTTCGGCCTGGAGGCGGACAAGGAGCCCAACCTCGATCGCTGGCGCGGCGTCGTGCGCTCGGTGCGCGAGCCCGAGGGCAAGGTGACCATCGCCGTCGTTGGCAAGTACACGGTCCTGCTCGACGCCTACAAGTCGCTCAGCGAGGCGCTGACCCACGGCGGCTTCGGCAGCAACGTGAAGGTCGGCCTGGAGTGGATGGACTCCGAGATCTTCGAGCGCGACGACGCGGTCAGCCATCTCGAGCATGTGCACGGCATCCTGGTGCCGGGCGGCTTCGGCGAGCGCGGCACCGAGGGCAAGATCCATGCAGTGCAGTTCGCGCGCGAGCGTAACGTGCCGTTCCTCGGCATCTGTTTCGGCATGCAGATGGCGGTGATCGAGGCGGCCCGCAACCTGCTCGGCCTCGAGGGTGCGTCGTCGACCGAGTTCGGCCCCTGTGAGCATCCTGTGGTCGGCTTGATGACCGAATGGATCAAGGGCAATCAGCTCGAGACGCGTTCGGCCAACGGCGATCTCGGCGGCACGATGCGGCTCGGCGCCTATCCCGCTCATTTGCGGCGGGGGACCAAGGTGCACGAGATCTACGGCGCCGACGTCATCAGCGAGCGTCATCGTCATCGCTACGAGGTCAACGTCAACTACAAGGATCGTCTGGAGCAGGTGGGCCTGCGTTTCTCCGGCATGTCTCCGGACGGCGTGCTGCCTGAGATCGTCGAGATTCCCGGCCATCCCTGGTTCATCGGCGTGCAATACCATCCGGAGCTGAAGTCGCGGCCATTCGCGCCCCATCCGCTGTTCTCGTCCTTCATCGGCGCAGCCAAGGCGCAGAGCCGGCTGGTCTAGAGCACACTCCTTCGTGGACTCATGTTCCTCTCCCCGGTAGGGGGAGAGGTTAGGTGATGGGCTGTGAAGGCTGTCTATAACCCCTTCACCCAACCTCTCCCCCTACCGGGGGAGAGGAGTTTGAGCTGGGGAGGAAGTCCTTGCTCAGGACGTATTTCGGTCATGTTCTTCGGCTGGAATCTTTGCTTATGAACCGTCTCTTTGCGCTATTCGTCCTCGCGGCCGCGATGTTGGCTTCCGCCATCTGGGCGGAGTCGTTTGCGCAATCGCAGGGCAAGGCCGAGCGTCGCGATGCGATCTTCCTGCGCTTCCCGGAGATGGCGCAGCGGTACTGGGAGAACGCCGAAACCAACGCCGCCAGCCACAAGGCCGTGGCCGTGCCGATGCCGCGGCAGTGCACATTCCTCTATGCCGATTCCTACTCGAAGGGGCAGATGAGCGAGCGCGAGGTGCAGCAGCTCGCAGTCTCCAACTGCAACCGCAAGCTCACGGAGCTCGGGCCGCTGGGCGAGAACTACAGCGTCGATTGCCGCTGCCAGGTCGTGATCAGCGACGAGCACTACGTCGTGCCGCGCAACACGCTGCCGACCGAATCCTATGGCCCGGTCTCGATCTTCTATCGCGATCCCGGCGGCAACGTCGCCCGCCTGAACGGCCTTGCCCGCTACGGCGCCCTAATCGGCCGGGATCGCTCGGTCACCTTCAAGGTCGACAACCCACGCGGCGAATCGGTCTGCGAGGGCACCTTCACCAACGACTCGCCGGCCAACGGTCGCTACTCGATGTCGTGTTTCGGCGGCAAGTTCAACAGCAACGGCACCTACCAGAGCAAAACCGGCTCGCCCAACGACCACATCGTTGCACGCGGTCACACCGGGCAGGGGCAGCCTGTGTCCATGGTGATCGGCCTGCCGGCGCAACTCGCCGGCGGCCTCTATGGTGGCATCTGACATGCGAATTCTCGCCGTCCTCGCCATCGCCGCCTTCGCGCCTGTGGTGTCGCTCGCCCAGAGCGCCGGCGAAGTCGAGCGCTGCTTCCAGAACCCGGCAGCCTGCAGCCATAGCGGGAGCGGAGGCGGGGCTGCGGCTCAGGCACCCACGCCAGCGCCAGCACCCGCGGGCGGGGGGCATGCGGCGACCCGGCCAGCCGCGCCGGCGCCGGACTACACGACCGTACTGCAGAGTGCCGAGCCCGATCGCCGCAAGATCCAGGAATCTCTGCGCACGCTCGACAAGTACAACGGACCGATCGACGGCAACCTGCAGTCCGACGCGACGGTCAAGGCGATCCAGGAGTGGCAGAAGGGCCGCGGCACCAATCCGGTCGGCAAGCTGACGCCGCAGGAGGCGCAGCAGCTCAATGCCGAGGCGGCGCGCACACCGATCCGGCGCGTCGATCCCGCGACGCAGACGGCGACCGCGCCGGCAGCGCCTACGCCGCTGCAGCCGCCGTCGAAGTCCAATGCCGACGCGCTGAAGGAACTGCAGGCCCGCCTGGCCGAGCGGCGCAAGGCGGCCGAGCCCAAGGCCGAAGCGGCGACGCAGTCGCTGATCCGCGACCTCAAGGCCTATGTCGCCGCCGACGGCAAGGGCGCGGCGGGAGAGCAGTTTGCGGGCTTCGCCAAGTGGTACGCCGACATCAAGGCCGACGGCGGCGCGGTCGGTGAGATCGCGCCGGTCATAGACGACTACGGCGACGCCAAGGCCGGCGCCGCGGTGGCGAGCGAAGTCCTGCTCGAGACCAAGAAGGGCGCGAGCAATCAGTCGCAATGCCTGGTGTTCGCCTGGATCGAAGGCAATCCGCGCAAGAACCCGCAGGTCTTCTCTTGCGACGATATAGCCGGCGTCGAGAAGTGGAAGACCGACCAGTCGCTCAAGAGCGCCTGGCGTTAGCTACATCATTTCCATCGTCCCGAGCGGAGCCGCCC
>JAEZHS010000755.1 GCA_023436825.1 Pseudomonadota bacterium
GCGCTCATGAGCGCGCGGGGACGCGCGCGTTCCGGAAGATTATGAGGTGCTGAGCTCGATTACGTTCCAGGAGGCCGGCGCCAGTGTGGCCTCCACTCGACTGCCGCTCACATGCACCGCACCAAGAGCCCGTGGCGTCACGCGGTCGGGGCGGGCCTTGCTGTTGATGGCCTTGAGGTCGGTGTCATGGAGCTGCATGGCCTGTTTCAGGGCAAGGGCGTGATAGCCCATGGCGTCGAGACGCAGCGGCAGCTCGTCGGTCAGGCTGCGGTTCAGCGCGAACAGGGTGAGGCGATGGGCGTCCGGATCGTGCACGGCGGTGAGCTTCAGATAGGGCACCGAGGGCAGGAGGAAGAACGTGTCCTCCGGGCCGTTGGGGTCGTTGTAGCGCGCGGCGTAGGTCGGCGAATCGATCTCGGTGCGCAGCACGCGGCCGCGGCCCAGCCGGCTGAAATGCATGAACGGCCAGAAAATGGTCTGCCGCCAGGCCGGGCCGCCGGTCTCGGTCATGATCGGCGCGATGGCGTTGACCAGTTGCGCGAGGCAGGCCGCCGTCACGCGATCGGCATGATTCAGCAGCGAGATGCACATGCCGCCGAAGGCCAGCGCATCCTCGACATTGTAGATCTCCTCGAGGATCGGCGGCGCGATCGGCCAGCCCGGCTGCACGCGCGCCGCGCGATTGCGCCGCGTGCGGTACCAGACGTTCCATTCGTCGAAGCTCAGCATGATGCGCTTGGACGACCTGCGGCGCGCGGCGACGGCGTCGGCGATGGCTATAACTTCCTCGATGAAGCTGTCCATCAGGTCCGGGCTGGCGAGGAATGCCGCGGTGTCGGCGTTGTAGTTGTTGAGATAGGTGTGCAGCGAGATGTATTCGACGTGGTCGAAGGTGTGCTCCAGCACCGTTTCTTCCCATCGCCCGTAGGTCGGCATGTAGCGGCCGGACGAGCCGCAGACCGCAAGCTCGAGCGATCGATCGACCCATTTCATGACCTTGGCCGCCTCACAGGCGACCCGGCCGTATTCCTCCGCCGTCTTGGCCTCGATCTGCCAGCGGCCGTCGAGCTCGTTGCCCAGGCACCAGAACCTCACCCCGTGCGGCGCTTCCCAGCCGTGGCTGCGGCGCAGGTCCGACAATGTCGTGCCCGAGGGGTGGTTGCAGTATTCGACGAGGTTGCGGGCGGCGTCGGCGCCGCGGGTGCCGAGATTGACCGCAAGCATCGGCTCGATGCCGGCCATGCGGCACCAGTCGATGAACTCGTTGGTGCCGAACCGGTTGGTCTCGGTCGACATCCAGGCGAGATCGAGACGGCGCGGCCGCTCGGCGACCGGGCCAACCCCGTCCTCCCAATTGTAGCCCGAGACGAAGTTGCCGCCGGGATAGCGCATGATGGTGGGCTGAAGCTCACGCACCAGGGCCATCACGTCCTGGCGGAAGCCCTTGGCATCGGCCGTGGGATGGCCGGGCTCGAATATGCCGCCGTAGAGGCAGCGCCCGAGATGCTCGATGAAGGAGCCGAACAGCCTCGGGTTGGTCGTGCCGATGGCGAAGTCGCGGTGCAGCCGGACGTCGACCTGGCGCACGCCGTCAGGCTTTCGCCGTGGTCGCGGCCTTCGGCGCTTCGGGGCAGGCGGGCAGGGGCGCCCACATCGTGGGGTGCAGCTCGCGATACTCGATCCACGGCCCGGTCTCGGCAAAGCCCGGATCGAGCTGGCCGACGTCGCTCACCCAGTAGCCGAAGCTGCGGCGGTTGGCGTCGAAGCGCCACACGCCGACGACGATCTCCTGTGCGACGTGGCCCTTGAGATCCGGGCAGTAGAGCAGCACAGGGACGTCGTCCTTCGGCGCGGTACCCATCGGCTGCCAGACGCCCGATGCCGCCCGCAGGCGCTCGATCTCGTCGGCCGCCCGCTGCCGGACAGCCGGGTCGTCCTGGGAGTGGGCGCGAAGCTCCTCGACGATGTCGGCAACATTGTCGGCCTTGGCTTCACTCATCGTCGGCTGTCCTGCTCCTGGCCTTGCGCGGCGGCGCGAGCAGCGTATCACGCGCCTGATAGACCCGCCGGGTAAGATAGGCCGAGCCGCCGCGGTCGGGATGGACCAGCCTCAGCAGGCGCTTGTGCGCGGCTCGGATCTCGGCCTCGTCGGCGCCGGGCTCCAGTCCCAGCACCTCCAGCGCCTCGCCACGCGACATGCGTTCGGCTTCGGGCTCCTCCTCCTCGTCGCGCAGGTCACGCCGCTCGTGGCGCAACGCCATCAGGGAGGCCTTGCTGACATAGGCTTCGAGGATCGCTGCAGCGCGGCGCACGGTCTCGGGATCGTCCGGCGGGTCCTGCCAGATCTCCATGTCGAAGGGCCTGGGCTTCGGCCGGAAATAGTCGAAGGCCGTGCGCAAGGGGGTGAACAGGGTGCGCCACTTCAGCAAGGTCGGAATGACCAGCATGCCGGCGCCGATCAACATCGCCGCCGCCCATTGCTGGTTGGCGATCATCACGATCAGGAGCGGGATGCAGGCGAGCAGCACCAGCAACAGCATCCAGCGCGTCGTGCGGATCATGGTCCGCGGATCGGAGTGCATGAACCAGTCGAGGAACTTCGCCACGGTCGCGAGCAGGGAGAGGCCGAGGACGACGGCACTGATGACGACCATGTAGTCCATTCACGCGCTCCCGGTGGGCCGGCCGGATTTTGCGGCAAGACCTCACCGACGACAATCGTGCTCTGCATTCACACGTCATCAAAAAGTTTATTTTTGCATCAAGGTCTGTCTAGTATCGCGCGCCACAACTAAACGACGAGGGGGATAGCAATGGCGAAGCGCGGCAAGCGGGCGACCACCAAGACGCCTCAGCGCGGGGGACCCGGCGCCAGGATCGTTTCGGAAGGAGGGAAGCTTCCCGCACGGGCATCGGCCGCCGACTATGCGCGCCGCCGCGCCGAGGTCGACGCCGAGGATCACAAGGAATTCCAGGGCTATCTTGCGGAGAAGAAGGAAGCCGACGCGCGCAAGAAGGCCGTGGCCGCGCCGACCAAGAGCCGCGGTGTCAGCCGGCGCACCATGTTCAACGTCGCGGGCGGCACCGCCGTCGCCGCGGAAGCGACCGTGCTGGGCTACAACGCGCTCGGTACCGGCGGCTCGGTCTCCGACCATGGCGTGCGGCATGCCGGCGCCAACTACACCGAGGCCCAGCGCCACAACATCGTGCGCGAGGTCGTCGACTCGCGGGCCGATCTCCGCGGCCAGAGCCTCGGCAACTGGGTCGCACTGCTGCCGACCAAGATGGGGGGCGGCACCTACGCCATCGACCTCAACTCCAACCGCGTGCTGGGCTCGATCTGGTACTGGAACTACGGCGACTACAATCCGATCAGCCACCATCTCTGCGCCTTTCCATCGGCCGATCCGATGCACGGCTTCGAGTTCGTCAACTCGACCCAGGGTGGTCAGAACTCGCTGATCTACGGCATGAACACCAACGTCACGGCCGAGACCGCACCTGAGGGCACGAACATCTATCGCGTGCGCTACGACGGCACGCAGATGCAGCTCATCGAGAACGTGTCGGAGACCACGGGGCTCGGCCTCGGCGTGCACGTCACGGTCAATCCGGGGGACGCGCAGTCCTACTTCGTGACCGACGGTCAGAAGGACATCGCCGCCTGTTTCGACCGCACGACCTCGAAGGTGAAGGCCTGCCTGCGCTTTGACTGGACGCCCAATGTCGCCAACCTGCGCGAGGCCTGGATCAAGGGCGGCACGCTCACCATCAAGCGCATCTACCCCGATCCGATGACCGGCAAGTACGACTACAAGGGTACCAAGGGCAACAAGATCGACTGGGAAATGGTGCCCATGGGCGAGCTGTTCGTGGAGGAGGGCTCGCTGCCCGGTGACGACCCGCTGTCGTTGACCGGCGCCGACGGCACGATCTGGCACCCCGAGGGCCGTTGGGCCGCCACCGTCGTGCGGCTGTGCGGCGGCATCGCCATCCTCGATCCCGAGACCAATTTCGAGCCGGTCGCGTTCCTGCAGTTCAACAAGGATTCGCAGGGCCAGTACCCGGTGCAGAAGGTCGACAAGGACACCTGGAAGGTCGTGTTCGACAAGATCCATTCGCCGGGCCACGAGATCGGCTTCTCGCCCGACGGCAAGTTCCTGGTAATGATGAACAACCTCCGGGAAAACAACTGCTCGGTGTTCAGCACCGTCGACCCCGATCCGCGCAACTGGCGCAAGGTCGCCCACGTCGAGGATCCGCTGTGGCGCGGCAAGTATCCCAACCCGTTCCACATGGTGTTCTCGCTCGACAGCTCCAAGCTCTACCTGACGATCCTCCATCCATCGCCCGCCTTCAGCGGCATCATGGTGGTCGACACCAAGACCTGGACGATCGCCAAGGAGATCCAGGGCATCGGGCCCGACCTGCAGACGCCGGCGCTGACCTACGACGGCAAGTACCTGATCACGCCGTTCAGCGGCTTCCAGCGTCAGCAGAGCGGCATCTCCGTCATCGACACCTCGACCGACACGTTGATCGGCATCCTGCCGAGCAACGGCGGGCATCATGACTGCGTCATCATCCCGACCAAGCTGGAGCACATGAAGCACACGCGGTCCTGCACGCTTTGATGCGCTGGCTGCTCCTCAGCCTCGCCCTCCAGAACCTCGGCCGCCGCAAGGCGCGCAGCCTCCTGCTGATCGCGGCGGTCGCCCTGGGCAGCGGCGTCGTCTTCACCGGCGCCGTGCTGATGCAGAGCATCGACCGCAGCATGGCGGTGGGCTTCACCCGGCTCGGTGCCGACATGATGATCGTGCCCGAGGGGGCGCTCACCAACATCACCGCCTCGCTGCTCGTGGTCGAGCCGACCGATCTGGTGCTCGACGCCGACGCGCTCGCCAAGGCGCGGCTCACGAGCCTCGGCCGCGTCGCCGCCCAGAAGATCGTGCGGGTCGAGCATTCGGGCATCGGCAGCCATCACGAATCGGCCGACCTCATCGGCTTCGAGCCGGCGCATGACTTCACCGTCCAGCCCTGGCTCAGCGAGAAGCTCAACAGGCCGATGCAACAGGGTGACGTCATCCTGGGTGCGGCGCGCGACGGCGTGCTGGGCAGCCAGCTCCTGATCTTCGGCAAGCCGCACATCGTCTATGGCCGGCTCGGCCGCACCGGCGTGGGCACCCACGAGCGCGGTGTGTTCATGTCCCTCGCCACGCTCGACGCGCTCGGCGAAGCGATCAGTGGGCATGGCGCCAAGCCTGCCGTGCTGGCGCCCGGCAAGGTCACCGGTTTCCTGGCCGAGCTCGCGCCCGGCGCCACGCCGCTGCAGGCGCGCTTCGCCATCCTGTCGAACGTCAAGGGCGTGAAGGTCGTGGCGGGCGACACCACCCTGTCCGGCATCCGCCAGGGACTGGCGGCGCTGCTCGACGGCATCGTCGCCCTGATGGTGCTGATGTTCATAAGCACCGCGCTGATGGTGAGCGTGCTGTTCTCGGCCATCGTCACCGAGCGGCGCGCCGAGCTCGGGCTCCTCAAGGCGATCGGCGCACGGCGCGGCCAGGTGCTGGGCGTCATGGTCATCGAGGCCGTGCTGGCGACCGGCATCGGCGGCATCCTGGGCGTCGTGCTGGGCGTGCTGGCGATGCGTCTGTTCGAGCGCTCGCTGGTCTACTACCTCGAGAATGTCGGTGTGCCGTTCCTGTGGGTCGACCTGTCGCGCACCATCGCCTTCGCCGTGGGTGCGATCGCGCTCGCCACGGCGATCGGCGTCGCGGGCGTGCTTTATCCGGCATGGGCCGCGAGCCGACGCGACGCTTACGACCTCGTCCGCAGCGGGACCTGACCATGCTGTCGTGCCGGGCCTTGCGCAAAAGCTACGTCACCGAGCGTGGCGAGGTCCTGGCCGTCGCCGGCATCGACCTCGAGGTCGAGAAAGGCCGCTACGCCGCCATCATCGGCCGCTCGGGCTCGGGGAAGTCCTCGCTGATGGCCATGGTCGGCGGGCTCAGCCGGCCGTCGGACGGCACCGTGACGATCGACGGCACCGACATCTGGGGCCTGTCGGAGGACGGGCTGGCGGCGTTCCGCAACCGCCGCATCGGCTTCGTCTTCCAGTTCGCGAGCTTGCTGCCGACGCTGCGCCTGGTCGACAACGTCGCCCTGCCGGCGATGCTGGGCAAGCGAACCGAGGCCGACGTCTACGGCAAGGCGGCGATGCTGCTGTCGCGCATGGGGCTGGGCGATCATCTCGATGCTTATCCCTCGGAATGCTCGGCCGGCGAGCAGCGCCGAGCGGCGATCGCGCGGGCGCTGATCAACGATCCCGTCCTGCTGCTGGCCGACGAGCCGACTTCCGATCTCGACGAGCAGACCGAGATCGAGATCATGGACGAGCTTTTGGCCGTCAACCGCGAGCTCGGCACGACCTTGGTGCTGGTGACGCACAATCTGGCGCTGGCCGAGCAGGCCGAGCAGATCGTCCATATCGTCGGCGGGGCGATCGCGTCATGAACGCCAAGCGGCCCGATCTCGCCAAGCTTACGCCCGCGGAGAAGGACGCGCTGATCCGCGACCTGTGGCGGCAGGTGGCGGCAGGGCAGTCCGAGGCGCGCGTGCTGCGTCGCCGGCTCGGCATGGCAGAAGAGGCGAGCGAGAAGGGCGAGAGCGCCCTGCTCGAGAAGCTGCGCGAGGCTGCTCCGCGGCGGCCGGTCGAGCCGCCGCCGGGGTTCGCCGTGAAGCTCGGGCGTGGACTCAGGCTCTGGCAGTCGCCGGTCGTGATGGGCACGGTGGCCATCCTGTGCGCCGCCTTCGCCATCGACGGCGGCATCGGCATCTGGCAGCAGCGCACCCTGCAGCAGCAGCGGCAGGCGCGGCTGTTGCTCGAGCACGAGGCACGCACCTCGCTCTATGTCGAGCTGACGCGCATCGTGATGGAGGACGACGGCAAGTCCTATCGCATGACCATGGCGATGCAGAACATCGACCCGGCGCGGCCGCTCTACATCATGCTGAACGCCGTCGGCATCTACGTTCAGACCGGCATGACCTGGCAGCAGGTGCCGTCACGGCCGGTCGGCGAGGCGGGCACCGGCGTGATCAAGCTCACCGATGCCTATACCTACGACGTGCTGTTCACGCCCGAGGTGGCGGGCTGGGCAGAGCTCATCCCCGGCTATATGCATGTCCGCATCCAAGCCGACATGCTGATCAGCCGCAGCGCCCAGCCCGGCAACGACATCGTTGATCGCCGCACGCCGTTCTACGTCTACCTGAAGCCGCACGGCGCCAACGACGCCGAGATCAAGGCGCGCGGCAAGATGTCGGGCACGCCGCCGGTGTTCATTCCTATGCCGCCGCATTAGGAGGCATGATCGGGAATCGACGACAGCGGGGCTGAGATGGGAAACCAACGCTTGTCCAGGGCCGACTTCGCCTTCGCCCTGCGCGTGACGGTGGCGTCGGTGGTGGCATTGTTCGTGGCGCAACTTCTCGGCCTGCCCATGCCGCTTTGGTCCGTACTGACGGCTGCGATCGTGAGCCAGCTCAGCATCGGCGGCACGCTCAAGACCGGCGCGAACTACATGCTGGGCACGCTCGGAGGGTCGATCTACGGCGGCGCGATCGCCGTGCTGGTGCCGCATGCCAGCGAGGCGGCTCTCCTCGCCGTGCTGGTGATCGCGGTGGCGCCGCTCGCTCTCTACTCGGCCACTCACGCCAACATGAACGTCGTGCCGATCTCGGCGATCATCGTGCTGCTGATGCCGGCCTTCAGCCGAGTTGATCCGCTGCATTCGGCCATCGACCGCATCTTGGAGGTGGCGGTGGGCGCGGCGATCGGCCTTTTGGTGGCGCTGGTCGTGGCGCCTTCGACCGCCCATCGCCAGATGCGCGACGTCGCCGCCCACCTGCTCGAGCAGATGGCCGAGACGATGGGCATCCTGGCGCAGGGCATCCTGGACGGCATGACGATCGACGACGTCAATCGCGTGCAGGACCGCATCGGCGCGGCGATGGTCGCACTCGATGCCGTGGGTGGCGAAGCCGAGCGAGAGCGCCTGATCCGCCTGAATGCGGGCGCCCAGACCGGACCGATGCGCCGCACTCTGCTGCGCTTGCGGCACGATCTGGTGTTTCTCGGCCGCGCCATTGGCGCGCCGTTCGGCGAGGCGATGCACGAGCGGCTGCGGCCGCTGCTGGAGGACGTCGTCGCCGGGACATCGGCTTGGCTGCGCGATGCGGCTGTCGCCCTGCGCGCCGGCACTGAGCCGCCACCCGTCGATCGGCTGCAGCGCTCGCTGGCCGCCTGGGTGGCCGGGGCCGCGGCGCTGCGCCGCGACGGCATCGTCCGGCAACTGTCCGGTGATGCAGCCGAACGCTTCTTCGCCGCAAGCTTCGCGCTGGAGCAGATGCACCGCGACCTGCAGGACCTCGACCGGATCGTGAGCGAATGGCAGCACCCCGGCGCCAAGGCGCAGGGTACCGGCGCGAAGCCCTGACGACGATGCGCTACGCCGCCAGCGACGACTCGCTCGCCGGATCGCCGGCGATGCGGCTATGCCACATGATGCGGCGTTGGGTCATGTCCCACGGCGTCGCCTGGTGCATCAGGCAGCGGTTGTCCCATACGACGGCGTCGCCCGGCGTCCAGTCGTGGTGGTAGATGCGCGGCGGCCGGCAGGCGAAGTCGATCAGCTCCTTCAGGAGGCGGTCCGACTCCTCCTGGGCGAGGCCCGGGATGTTGTGGGCGTGGCGGCCGGCCAGCAGCGATTTGCGGCCGGTCTCGGGATGGGTCTTGACCAGCG
This sequence comes from Pseudomonadota bacterium, assembly GCA_023436825.1. Next base: position 8,805 of record JAEZHS010000755.1, read on the forward strand.
GCCTGAGCGGCACCGGCCCGTCGTGGAGGCCGTAGCCCGAGTACTCGCCGTCCGATTTCCTGGTCTGGTGGCCCACCCGGCCCTGGCTGTAGTGCAGGGAATGGTAGGCATTGAGGCCGTCGATCCTGGCCTTCATCGCCGGGTCGAGGGCGTCGTAGGCGGCGCGCATGTCGGCGAAGCCGGTGCGGCCGCCGATGCTCGGCACCACCTCGGCGCTGAACACCGCGCCCTTGGCCTGGACCGGCATGTAGGTGCTGTCGTGATGCCAGCCCATGTTGCCTTTCAAAATCTTGATGACGTCGTCATTGTCCTTCTCCGGCCGGATGGTGCCGTCGGAGCGGACGTTGCTGATCGCCATCATCTCGAACTCGAGCCGCCCGAAGCGCTTGGCAAAGGCGATCTGCTCGTCGCGCTTCAGATGCTGATCGGGGAAAATCAGCAGCGCGTATTCCAGCCAGGTGTCGTAGAGCTCGTGGAAAGTAGGCTCATCGGCATGGGCGACCTTGATGCCCCTGACGACGGCGCCGAACGTGGCGTCGAGCGGTTCGATGTCGAAAGCGCGTGCCATGCGAGGTCCCTCCTCGGCTGCCGATCATAAAGGAAACGGCCGGGACTTGCCCGGCCGTTCCGCCTTTGGAGGTTGGCTGTTTCGCTTAACGGACGTCGAGCCTTACTGGACCACGATCTCGACGCGGCGGTTCTGCGGCTCGCGCACGCCGTCGCCGGTCTGCACC